>JAQWSU010000047.1 GCA_029243025.1 Pirellulaceae bacterium
GGGCTCACCTTCAACGGGCTCACCTTCAACGGGCTCACCTTCAACGGGCTCACCTTCAACGGGCTCACCTTCAACGGGCTCACCTTCAACGGGCTCACCTTCAACGGGCTCACCTTCACCGGGCTCACCTTCAACGGGCAGGTCCCCCGATGGCTCCGCCGTCGAATTGGTGGATTGCTGTTCTGAATCGGCCGAGTCACCGTCAGCGTTATCTTTCGGATCCAGTGAAGCCTGCTCCGATGAATCCTTGATTTCATCAGGACGGCGATTCAGGTTGGGATTCGATTCCCCGTCACTGGGAGACTGATTTTGCCGCCGATTGTGATCGAGAATACGGTCAATGGCATCCGCGTCATTGCTGCCGTCACTGGCAACCGGCTCTTGATTTGGCTGCGGATCTCCACTCTGATCGCCAACAGAGGGCTGAGCCTCACCGTTACCTGTTTGGCTCGTCTTACCCGCTTCCGCGCTATTTTGCTCGGGCGAATCCTGGCTGGAATTCGATTCACCCGCTTGATTTGAATCCCCCGACTGGGAGCCATCGCCAGCGGATTCCGCCTCAGAATCGTCCTGCCCCGATTGATCGTCGGCCGATTGATTCCCCTCTGCTCCCTCTGCTGTTTCGGATCCTTCTGCCTCACCCTGCCCACCTTCGGTACCTTGACTCGTTTGCTCACCTTCGCCTCCCGCCTCGTCGCCCGTTTCATCTTGCTGGTCATCTTGGCTGTCAGAGCGGTCCGATGCGGGGTTATCGTCGGTCCCGTCGGTCGTTTCCTCTGGGGCGACGACACGAATTCGGTAATTCTCAGTTCGCGTTAGGTTGGGTGCGGCCGCATTAGTTGCTGCTTCTCGACGATCGTCTTCGGCTTCGGCCCAGTAGACAAGCGTATCTCCTGCGGTCAAACCCAAGCGATTCGGCTGAAGTTCATAGACAAAAACTCCCTGCCCTTGGTGTGGGGCGTCGAGTAGCGGTTGTTTCAGAAGTTCCAGACCACCAGCCGCGGCATGAAGCCTTACAGCAGTCAGCGCAAAATCGGGGTCGAGCGCGCGAACCTCAATCATCATTTTGCGATTTTCCGCGAGTTCAATTTCACGTCGTCGCGGATTCAGGATTTCGACTAATGGCGATAAATCAGCCGTGACCTGAATTTGATAGCGAGCCGGCTCTTCGTTACGAGCGTTATCGTGATTCGAGAAGCGAAGCTGGTAGGCAGCAAAGCTTGGCGTTTCACGATCGGCACGGAGCGTCAGCGTAATCTGTCCCCGGGCAAGTTCTCCCTGATGACTCATGGGGACTGATTTAACGGGTCGCTCATCACCGCTATTTTCGAACAGTTCGAGATAGGCGGCACGAATGGGTTGATTGGCCAACGCTTGAATTTCCACACGCGTCCCCTCCAAAGCAACCAAATCCCCCTGTTGCTCCACCACTTCCTCCGGACGTTGTGTGTAGTTTGGAAACCGGTAAGTGATCTGCTGCACCACGATACTAGGAGCATCCTTGAGCGTCACTCGATAGGGCTCGGACTCGGCATCACCTGCTCGAATCTGATAGACGAGATCATGCTGGATGCCTTTCGAGCCAGTTGTCAGATCACATCGATATCGATGCACAGCTTCGTCGGTCAACATGGCGATTGTTTGATCAACAATCTGCCCATTGTTGGTCGAATAAATCAATTCGACTCGCTCGCCTTCTCGTAACCCGTCAACTACTGCGGAAATGGCCAATGACTGCCCACGATAAATCTCGACATTTCCGGGCTCGACTTGGTTAACAGTTGCTCGCGAGGGACGAGCGATACTTTTCCATGGAGCCGCAACTCGGGCTACCGTCTGGAACGGATCCTTTGGCGAGAGAATTCGGTAGATGCCGAATACAACAACCAACGCTGCGAGAACGTAGCCGACGCGGATCAATTCCGACCGATCAACAGCCGAATCGACATGAACGTTATTCAAACCCTTGGCAGCCTGTCGACGAACACCATCATAAATCACCGGACGAATGCCACGATCAGGGCGCCGCAAGAGTAAGAAGTTGATGAGGCTATTTTTCAATGACGGAGAGGACTGTTCGATCGTTTGAGCCGCGTAGACGGGATTCACCGAACGCAACAGCCCCGGCAAAATCCGCCAAACAAAAAACACGGCACCACCCACCAGCAACACCACCAAAGCGAACAGACGGGTCCAAACAGTCAACCCCCAAAGCCAGTGGTCGATGAGACTAAGCAAAAGCAGAAAGCCCAACACCCCGGCCGCCAAGGTGGTGAAACCGGTGGCAACCGAGACCATCTTGACGTGCGCCCGGGTCACCTGAATCTGTTTTTCGATAAACTGATCAAGTTCGGCAGAGTCGTTTGGAGACTTTTGAGTATCAGTAGCCATGCATCCAATCCGCATCAAAAATCGCTGTCAAATCGCCCAGCATCCCGCTGTATCGGGAACAGTGGGACGCCCTAAAAGCGGCTTCGCAAAGCCGATCAGAGCCCGCCAGAAGCTCGATTACAGACCAATCCGAGCTCCCCACGCTGCGGCCACGCTTGGCCGCCTGATGTAGTATAGTCGACTCTGCCGACTCGATAGTTCCCCTTTTTCCGTCACCCCCCGCCCGCAGGCCCCCGATGACCGACTCCGCCCGCACGACACAGACGATCCGACTCAACTCGGCCGACAACGTCCTGGTTGCAATCCAGGATTTGCCGCTCGGAGCCCGGATTGAAGAGCTCAACGGAAACTCGGCTGGAAAAGCGATCGAGCTCCTGGAAGCCATTCCGCAGGGGCACAAACTGGCCACAGCCGCGATATTAGCCGGAGAATCGATCATCAAATATGGCCAGCCGATTGGTATTGCCACCGCGACGATCAACTGCGGCCAATGGGTTCACACGAAAAATGTGAGCTGGCAAAGCGAGGAAGGCCGTTATCAGTTCGCTACCGATGTGCCCAAGCCCAAGGATGCTGCCGAGCCGCGTTTCTTCCAAGGTTACCGCCGTGCCAACGGTACGGCCGGTACGCGTAACTATCTCGCAATTATCTCCAACGTGAATTGCTCCGCGACAGCCAGCAAGGCAGTGGCTGCACACTTTACTCCAGAACGACTGCGTGACTATCCAAATGTCGACGGGGTGGTTGCCTTCACTCATCACAGTGGCTGTGCCATGCAATTTGCGGGACAACAACATCAGATACTGAACCGAGTGATGGGTGGCATCGCGCGTCACCCAAATATCGGCGGCTATCTTCTGATCGGTCTTGGCTGTGAAAAAGTCACCCTCGATCACCTCGTGTCCGATCAACGACTTGTTCAAATCGATGGCCATCAAGGGCAGCAACGCGGCCCGATCACGATGACAATTCAGGCTTCGGGAGGCATGGCACAAACGATTGCCGCAGCCATCCGAGAAGTGGAAGAACTCTTACCTCAAGTCAATCATGTGCAACGGGAACCCATTCCAGCGAGCGAGCTGACCCTAGCCACTCAATGTGGTGGCTCAGACGGTAATTCAGGAATCACGGCCAACCCAGCTGTCGGCGTGGCGAGCGACCGGTTGATCGCCTGCGGCGGAACCTCGATTTTGGCAGAGACCACCGAGATCGTCGGCGCCGAACAGATTCTGACCCGCCGAGCGATCTCCGAGCAAGTCGGAAAAAAACTATTGGATCGAATTGAATGGTGGAAATGGTACGCGGCCATCTTTGGCGAATCGTTCGACGACAATCGGTCCGCCGGCAACGCAGCGGGCGGCTTAACAACAATCGCCGAAAAATCGCTGGGGGCAGTCGCGAAAGCAGGGAGTTCCGCCCTGATAGATGTCTATCACTATGCGGAACCCATCACCACGCACGGTCTGGTAGTGATGGATTCGCCAGGGTTTGACCCATGTAGTATCACAGGGATGGTGGCCAGCGGAGCAAACATGGTGGTCTTTACCACGGGGCGCGGAAGTTGCTTCGGCTGCAAGCCCGTTCCCTCAATCAAAGTGGCAACCAATACCCCCATGTACCAACGCTTGAAATCAGACATGGACATCGATGCGGGACAAATTCTCCACGGTCGCAGCGTTACCGAAGTGGGTGAAGAAATCTTCGAATCCATTCTGGCGGTCGCCAGCGGAGAAAAAACCAAGAGCGAGCGACAGGGAATCGGTGACGAGGAGTTCGTACCCTGGATGATCGGTCCGGTCCTCTAACTGGCCCAGCTTCAAGCTTCAACGACCGCCAAACCAGCAACGAAGAGCGGCAGTCCGTTGACGCCATCGCGACCATCTGTTAGCGTCACTCAGTTTAAGAAATCAGTTTAAGAAATCACGATGGGCTCCGCCCGAAACGAATCCACACGCAGAGAAAAGTGATGAGCAAAATCAAAGTTGCCAACCCGATCGTCGAACTCGACGGTGACGAAATGACGCGGATTATCTGGCAGTTTATCAAGGACAAGCTGATCCTGCCCTACCTCGACGTGGAGCTTATCTATTTTGACCTAAGCGTCACATCACGCGACCAAACCGACGATCAGATCACCATCGACGCGGCCCACGCGATCCAAAAACATGGAGTGGGTGTCAAATGTGCCACCATCACCCCCGATGAAGATCGCGTCGAAGAGTTCAAGCTCAAGAAAATGTGGCGATCCCCCAACGGCACGATCCGTAACATCTTGGGGGGAACCGTCTTCCGTGAACCGATCATCTGTAACAACGTCGATCGTTTGGTACCAGGATGGACCCAACCCATCGTGATCGGTCGACACGCCTTCGGCGATCAATATCGTGCGACAGACTTTCTCGTTCCTGGTCCTGGCAAATTAACCATGCGTTACGAGCCAAACGACGGCGGTGACCCCGTTGAATACGAACTGTTCGAATTCCCTTCCAGCGGAGTCGCGATGGGCATGTATAACCTGGATGAATCGATCCGAGGATTTGCCCGCGCCTGCATGAATTACGGCCTTCAACGAGGCTGGCCCGTTTACATGTCAACAAAGAACACCATCTTGAAGGCCTACGATGGACGCTTTAAAGACTTATTTCAACAAGTCTTTGAAGCAGAATTCCAAAAAGAGTTCGAAGCCAAAGGGATCACTTATGAACATCGCTTGATTGATGACATGGTGGCATGTGCGATGAAGTGGTCTGGTGGCTTCGTTTGGGCCTGCAAGAACTATGACGGTGATGTCCAATCTGACACGGTCGCCCAAGGCTTCGGATCGCTTGGCCTGATGACCTCTGTGTTGATGACACCCGATGGCCATACGGTCGAAGCCGAAGCAGCACACGGAACCGTGACTCGACATTTCCGCCAGCACCAACAAGGTCAAGAGACCTCGACCAATCCAATCGCTTCGATCTTTGCCTGGACGCGGGGTCTCAAGTATCGCGGCAAGTTCGATGAAACGCCCGAAGTTGTCGCATTCGCGGAAGCGTTGGAGCAAGTTTGCGTGGAGACCGTCGAAGCCGGACAGATGACCAAGGACTTGGCCTTACTCATCGGCCCCGACCAAGCCTGGCTCACGACCAACCAATTCTTGTCAAAACTCGACGAAAATCTGCAGCAGAAAATGGGTTGACGCTGATTCATCGCGGGCCTTGGCGCTGATACCCAACGCCCACTCCGCAGCCACGTGACAGGACGCACTTATGCTGTCGGCGGAAGCATTTCGAGCGATCGTGAGCGGCGAAAAAAGAGGCCCGGCGGCAAACGTCGCCCGTGGCCTTTTGGGCATCGCCGAATACCCCTACGCCTGGGCGATGCAAATTCGTAATCGTCGCTTCAATCGGGGTAACGCGAGAATAGACCGAGTTGAAGTGCCGGTCATCAGCATCGGAAATCTGACCCTCGGGGGCACCGGAAAAACGCCCATGGTCGGCTGGCTTGCTCGCTGGTTTCGACAACAAGGTGTGCGAGTCTCCATCGTCAGCCGTGGATATGGAGCCCAACCCAGCTCGAGTAATGATGAAGCGAAAGAACTCGAAGCTCGACTGCCAGATGTCCCTCATCTGCAGAACCCCGAACGTTATCATGCCGCCCGTATCGCTATCGACGAACTCGACACGCAGTTGATCTTGCTCGACGATGGATTCCAACATCGCCGACTGCATCGCGATTTAGACTTGGTACTCATCGATGCCACCGAACCATTCGGATATGAACATGTCTTTCCGCGAGGCATGCTCCGCGAACCCCTCAGCGGTTTGCAACGTGCTAACGCAGTTATCTTGACACGCTGTAATCTTGTCGACAAAAAACAGATCGCAACGATCCGAGCAGAAGTGATGAGGCTGGCCCCCCAGGCAACCTGGATCGAAGTCGGTCACAAAGCAACCGAACTACGAAGCTCAAGTGGCAGATGCCTTCCTCTAGATCAGTTCGCTGGAAAGTCGGTGACGGCTTTTTGCGGAATCGGAAATCCCACGGCTTTCCGACAAACGCTTGAAGCCCACCAATTGATGGTCAGCGACTTCCGCGTCTTTCCCGATCATCATGCCTATTCTCGAGACGACATCCAAAATCTGACAAGTTGGTCGCAACACTCATCCGCCCAGCAAGCAGTAATCTGTACCCATAAAGATTTGGTCAAAATTGCAGCCGATCGCCTCGGGCAGCACCCCCTTTACGCTCTCATCATCGATCTCACAATTCAACACGGTGGCGATCAATTGGAGCATTTACTCCGCCCCTTACTGCCCCAAGCTGAGCGATAGCATCGCCAGCACACCATGCGCGCAATGCGTCTCAAAGCTGGCAAGATATTAGCAACTGGTCTAGGACCGTTTCCAAGTCGGCGGATAAACTCAGGGCGTGCGGGTCAGGAAGCCCAACGATCAACTTGTTTGCAGCAAGCGCTCACTAATTCCAAAGAAGAAACGGTCACCGTGAATTTACTCAATTCTCTCTCGCGCATCCAGCAACCGAAAATCATGGTGTTGGGTGATCTGATGCTAGACCAGTACACCTGGGGAACGACCAATCGCACGAGCCAGGAAGCTCCCGTGATGGTGCTCCAGGTGCAGAAGCGGGAACACCGCTTGGGTGGCGCCTCCAACGTCTGCCATATGCTTCAAGTCTTGGGCAGCAACGTCACTTGTGCGGGAGTGATCGGAGCAGATGCAGCAGGGAAAACGCTCATTGAATTGCTCGCTGCGGCCGACATTAACACAGAACTTGTGCTTCAGTGCGAGGAACGGTTAACCACGCAAAAAGAACGGTTTGTTGGAAATTCAGGCTCTGGACTCCCAGGTCAATTACTCCGTGTCGACACGGAGGCGACCACAGCAATTAGCCCGCAAATCGAACAACGATTGATTGAAGGTCTGATCCGTGCATTGCCTGGACATGACGCATTATTAATCTCTGATTACGCAAAAGGCGCGTGCACCGAGAAATGCGTGCAAGCAGCGATTCACGCTGCAAAAGACGCTGAGATCCCGATCCTTGTCGACCCGGGCCGCTGTCGCGACTTTTCCATCTATCGTCATGCAACCCTGATCAAGCCAAACCGAACAGAGACGGAAGAAGCAACCCAGTCCGGAATGGAACATCCCGAAGATGCCATGCAAGCAGGAAAAAAACTCTGCCAACAATATGACTTTGAGATGGCGGTCATCACGCTCGATGCAGACGGCATGGCGTTGGTACCAAGTGACGGGGCAGGTGAGGTTTATTCGACGAAAGCCCGTTCGGTCTTTGACATCACCGGCGCCGGCGACATGGTTCTTTCCGTCTTGGGCCTCTGTTTGGGAAGTGGCCTTCCTCCAGAAGAATCGGTCCAATTGGCTAATATTGCGGCTGGAATTGTCGTCGACCGCACGGGTGTTTGCACCATTTTGCGAGATGAAATCCGCAGCGAACTCACAGCTCAACGAAACTCACTGCGAAAACAAGTGACGTTGGATCAGGCAGCCCAATTCGCAGAGGAAAGTCGGCGACGTGGCCAAAGGGTAGTATTTACCAACGGCTGCTTTGACCTCCTTCACGTGGGACACGTCACCTATCTCGAAGAGGCTGCATCTCATGGCGAGGCACTGATTGTGGGCGTCAATAGCGACACAAGTGTCCGGCGATTAAAAGGACCACAGCGACCCATTATTTCCGAGGAAGACCGAGTCGCCATGCTCGCCTCGCTGGCCTGCGTAAGTCGCGTGATAATTTTCGATGAAGATACCCCGCATCAGATGCTGCAAAGAATTCAACCTGATGTGCTTGTCAAAGGCGGCACCTACCAACCACACGAAGTCGTTGGGCGAGAAGTTGTCGAATCCTACGGAGGGCGAGTCAGCGTTACTCGAGTTCTGGACGGCGTCTCGACAACCAGAATCGTAGAGTCCCTCAGCTCGCCTGGCCAAAAACCGTCAAAAACGCGATCATCCATTTCGCCAGGGAGGCTTCGCCATGCGTCATAAACTGAGTGTCATGATTCCTTGTAAAAACGAGCAAGAAAACATTTTGTCGTGCATTGAGTCAGTTCGTGCAATCGCCGACGAAATCGTGGTGGCCGATTCCGGGTCCGAAGACAATACATTGCCTCTCGTCGAAGAGCTAGGATTTTGCCGAGTCATCAAACGAGAATACGTTGATGCGGGCAACTTCAAAAACTGGGTCATTCCACAAATGACTCACGAGTGGGTGTTAACCATTGACGCGGATGAACGAGTCACACCTGCACTCGCAGCAGAAATTCAAAACACCCTCACAGATGAAAAATCCCAAAACGGCTACTGGATCTATCGCAACAATCACTTCATGGGTCACCCGCTCCGCCACACGTCCTGGGGCCAAGATCGAGTCATTCGACTCTTCCGTCGTGACGTCGGACGCTATCGCGAATACACCGACCATAGCGAAATCACCATGCCCGCCGATCAAGTTGGCTTTTTGAAAGAAAGACTGACCCATTACACGTGCTGGGACTACGACAATTACCTACAAAAAATGCTGCGATACACAGACCAACAAGCCAAAATCTGGTACCAGGAAGGTCGAAAACCAAGCCTATTCCGCTTGTTCTGCAACGGGCCCTTGCGTTTCTTCCGATGCTATGTGGTGCAACGAGGTTTTCTCGACGGGCTTGCCGGATTTCAAGTTTCCGCGTTGACCGGGTTTTATTCGTTCATGAAACAAGCGAGGCTTTGGCACATGCATCACGCCAGGCATCGGTCAGAACTCGAAACCCAATAAAGACACAAGCAGGTCGCCGAACGCTAGGTCGCCGAACAGGAGGCTGTCGTCAACAGATCACTCGGCCTTTGAAAGGCCTGGGATTGTCGCAGCAAGCGTTGATAGACGCCGATCGTACCGTTCACCATCGATCGATCAGTGAACTCCGACAAGGCTCGTTCCTGAGCTGCATTGGCACGATCACGAGCCAACTGAGGTGAGCTCAACGCCATCACAATCGCATCACCCAAAGCGTCCCCATCGCGAGATGGAACGACCCACCCCAGTTCTGCCTGTGAAGTCGTCTCTTCTAACAGGTCGGGAATGCCGCCCGCACGTGTGCCAACCACGGGACAGCCAATCAACATGGCGTCGATGATAGAACTGCAGAGTCCTTCCATATGCGACGGAACCACAAACAGATCCGCAGCCGCCATCAAATCGGGAACATCCGATCGATAGCCCAAGAAACGAACTTTGTCTTGAAGCCCCAATTGATCGACTTGTTGCTCCAATTCCTGCCGCAAACTACCTTCTCCGGCAAGTGCAAGAATCGCATCGGGAAACTTTCGAAACACGCGAGGCATGCCTTCCAACAGATAACGATGCCCTTTGTGATCAGTTAACTTGGCAACCGAAAGCAACAGTTGTTGCTTGGCATGCAAATCAAGAGACCGACGTCCAACGGATCGTTTCCCCACCTTCATGCGTGCCGGATCAACACCGTCGTGCACCAAATGCAGACGATGCTCGGGATAGCCTCCCTGTTGGCAAATCGTTTTCACTGCTCGGGAAACGCAAATCAGACCATCGCAAAAGGCTCGATAGAGCTGGACGGACTTAAGTGGAAAGTCAACGCGACGTGACGCAACGCGCAGAGGAACCTGCAGCCCCCAAGAGGCAACTCCGGCAGCCACCATTGCGTGTGGATCGTTATAGTGCAGCACATCGACGCGAAACCGTTGAAGCGCGCGACGAATCTTCCATTGCGCTGCAGGCAGGCGACCGCGACCGCCGAAGGTCACCACCGAAAAACCTCTCTCGCGCATGCGTTTGGCAAAGCTTCCCCCCTGGCGCGCTAGGATCAGACAGTGATGGCCCCGATTGCGAAGTCCTTCCGCTAGCAAAGCGGCCTGCACCTCTCCACCATGCCAGCGCCGTTGCGTGGAAACAATCGCAATACGGGGCAGAGCCAGAGGGCCGCTGACGCCAATCGGATATTCAAAAGTGGAGATCATAGGTTCTGCGAGACAACAGCAAGGTAGATTCGCAAGTCGCAGTCGGGTGGCGAGATGTGATTCGACAGCCCAGCCGGTTGGGAAACCAGGCCCGTTTCACACACGCATTTTCAGCCGCGAACATCGGGCCGAAAGATTACTCCGAAACTAAGTCTCAGGTCAAAGCCAATCCATTTAAACCGCTCCACCAAGCACGCTAGCAACGATAGGACCGTGCCGACCTGGGCCAAGTTGGCATTTTCGAAATTCCTCTGAAGCCTTATAGTCCTTCACAGATTGCTCATCACAGGGGCATTTCGGGGCTTCACGACAACGCAGGATGCACTGCAGGAGAAGAACCATTAAGGTCGGGGTGTTCTTGCCAAATTGGATCGGGGATGTGGTCATGGCCACACCCACGTTGCGAATCCTCCGTCAATTTTACGGACGTGACACGCAACTGATTGGAATCATGCGTCCTTATGTCGCCGAAGTCTTAAGCGGTACGGATTGGATAAACAACATTTTTCCATACGATCGTCGGTCAAATGATTCGAGTATCGGTACGGTTTCTTTGATCCGTCGACTTCGAAAAACGCGTCTGGACTCTGTCCTGCTGCTGACAAACTCTCTACGTTCCGCCGCCATCGCCCGCGTCTCTCAGGTACCGCAACGAATCGGGTACGTCCGCTACGGTCGTGGATTTCTGTTGACTGAAAGACTTTATCCTCCGCGAGACGGTTTCCAACTGGAGCCAGTATCCGCGTTGGATTATTACCTGAATCTCGCTCAATCGGTTGGTGCCACGGTAGACAGTCGACAAACCCAACTCGCGACAACTTCAGCAGAGGAACAGCAGGCAGACGCAATCTGGGACCAGATTGGTTTCGGCAGCGGGCGTCAAGTCGTTGCGCTAAATACGGGCGGCGCCTACGGATCTGCAAAACAGTGGCCATTGGAATACTTTGCCACGCTGGCCGCGCGTCTAACGCGAGAATTGAATGCACATGTGGTGGTACTCTGCGGACCCGCAGAAGTTTCCAGCGCGGAGCGGATTGTTGAATTAGCGAATTCGGATCAAGTCAAGAGTTTGGCAGGTAAGAAGGTCTCAATCGGGCTGAGCAAAGCGATTGTCAAGCGATCGGATCTCCTAATTTCCACGGACAGCGGACCGCGTCATTTCGGTGCTGCGTTTAACGTCCCGACCATCACGCTGTTCGGCCCCACCGATCCCCGCTGGAGTGAAAACTACCATCAAAACGCAATTCATTTGAGTCGGGAGGTCGCCTGTGGTCCTTGTGCGGAACGCTCTTGCCCGATTGGACACCATCGATGCATGCGTGAATTGACGGTCGATCATGTATTCAATGCGGCCAATCACTTGATCCAAAGGACACAGAGTTCCCGCCACGTTGCGTAATCGCAAGGCAACGTTGAAACGCCATCGTGAATGGGTAACCGAATACCAAGGTCGCCATCTGGAAGGACAAGGAACAATGATCCCCAACGGTTTCCCTAAAACGCTCCAAGATATCCGCTCAACCATTCGTCCTATCGACGGCTGGCTGACAGACCGAGAGGCCTCATTTCTAGCCCTGCTTGGTGCCTGCCCGACAGCGACGGGCGATATTCTCGAGATTGGAAGTTTTCGCGGGCGCTCGACAGTCGTCCTGGCAAAAGCAAAACAACTTGTCGACGGTGACGATTCGACTCTGGTGGCGATCGATCCGTTGCCAAATGAAGAACCGATGACGGAATCAGCTCGTGGCGAGCGAAGTGCTCGCGCACTGTTTGACTTGAACCTCAGACAATCGGGGGTCGATCGGGAAATCGAGTTCCATCAAGCCTACTCTTATGACTTGGCTGAGGAGTGGAATCGAGAATTGCGGTTGCTTTGGATTGACGGCGACCACAGCTATCCGTCGACCAAGCAGGACTTTGATCTCTTTTCACCCCACCTCGTGAACGGCGGCATGCTTGCGATGCACGACGTATTGTCCAGATACGACGGATGCATCCGCGTTTTCAGCGAGGACGTTCTGAATTCGCCCCACTTCGGAGCGGTCGGAATTTGTGGCTCCATCGGATGGGCACAATATTGGGATGACCCGGCGGACGCAGTTGAATTTTCCGACCAGAAACAGGCGCTACACGATCAATTGCTTCCTTTGGTTGATTACCACTGCCAACCCGAGTCACCTCGCGGTCTGGCCAAGCTGCATTACAAGCTGCTTCGGGCCCGCGTGCCCCACCAGCGAGTGAAACCCGACCGCTGGATTCGGTCGGTCCGAACGGACTTCGCAGCTCACGCCTAGGCAACATCGAAGACGTGCAAGCGTTACGGAACCGTCGGTCTGTGGGGAGACGACTTTCAGCTGGCCCGATTCGATTCGAAAAAAAAGCCGCGACGCCAACCTAAGTGACGACGCGACTTTCATATCAATCGAGTTTGGGGTTCCGACTAGCGGAAATTCATATCGCAACTCAAACCACCGGCAGCCGGTACGTAACAGGTGCGAGCATAGTCCATCAGCATACGATGGGCACTAAATCTCCATGCGAGCGATCCGATTGAGTGCATCATCATTCGCACCCATTGGCGAGGCAACCCATCGACATCTCGGTTGTAGTAGAGCGGTATCACACGATTTTCCAACACATCGAACAACGACTCGGCGTCGCGTTGATCACTGATCTCGTCTGATACGTTACTGTTTCCGTTGCCAATGGCAAACCCGTTACGGCCATCAAACGCCTCGGCCCACCAACCGTCAAGGACGGACATGTTCAGACCACCGTTCAAGACGACTTTTTGACCGCTTGTCCCGGAAGCCTCCAGTGGACGTCTCGGATTATTCAGCCAAACATCCACGCCCTGGATTAAATGCCGACAAACGTTGACATCGTAGTCCTCAATAAAAATGAGGCGATTTCGAAATCGCGCGTCAAAACGCACGTTTGCGATCTTACGAATCAACTCTTTACCTGGCTCGTCCTTCGGATGAGCCTTACCGGCGTAGATAATCTGAATCGGTCGCGACTCGTCAGACAACATCGCGATCAATCGCTCAGCGTCCGACATGATCAGATCGGCTCGTTTATACGTTGCAAACCTTCTTGCGAATCCGATCGTGAGCACATCAGGATCGAGCAGATTTCGTGCGGTCTCTACAACCTCGTCACTCTCGCCTCGGCGGCGACATTGTCGACTGATCCGACGACGAACGAAGGCCAACATCAAGTTTTTCAGTGAATTGTGCGTCTCCCACAACTCACCCGGATCCACATCATAGATATTTTGCCAGGCCTCTGGCTCACCCATCCGATGAATCCAACCGGCTTCAAAACTGCGATCATAAAGCTGGTTCATTTGCCAAGCCAACCAGCTCGGGATGTGGACACCATTGGTGATGTGCCCAATCGGAATCTCTTCTTCCGAACGCCAAGGCCAAAGGTGGGCCCACATGCGTCGTGACACATGACCGTGCAAAGCACTTACCGCGTTGGCTCGACGCGACAGCTTCAGCCCGAGAACGGTCATACAGAAACTCTCGGCTCCATTTTGCGGCTCGACACGACCAAATCCCATCAACTGGTCGTAGGAAATGCCTAGCGAGTCTCGCAGCGGGCCGAGATGTTCTTCCACCGATTCCGGATCGAACCGATCATGTCCCGCGGGCACAGGAGTGTGCGTCGTGAACACCGTGTGCTGGGCTACTTCTCGTAAACCATCATCGAAACTGACACCATCTTCGACCATCCGTTCACGAACCGCTTCTAGCGGGGCAAATGCGCTGTGTCCCTCGTTCAAATGGTACACACCGGGCGAGATGCCCAAGGCCGACAGGGCGCGGACGCCACCAACTCCCAACACCAATTCCTGACGGATTCGAGTTCGTTCGTCACCGCCGTAGAGCCGACTCGTCAAAGATCGATCCTCGGGACTGTTCCCTTCGACGTCACAATCCAAAAGATAGAGTCGAACGCGACCTACAAACATCAACCAGACACGCGCCAATAACTTGCCCGTGCGGGTTTCGATCGAAATGGTTAAATGCTTGCCATCCGCGTCCAAGGCGGGTTTGAGCGGAAGGTTGTCGACGCGTGTGTCGAGGTACTCTTCCAGTTGGTAGCCGTCCTCATCCAACCGCTGTTTGAAATACCCCTGATCGTAGAACAGACCGACGGCCACTAAAGGCAGACCAAGGCCACTCGCACTCTTAATGTGGTCACCCGAAAGCACGCCCAAGCCACCCGAATAAATCGGTACTGACTCGTGAATTCCAAACTCAGCCGAAAAATAAGCGACCGGTTTGGCACCCAAAACGCCCGCGTGGTTGGTCGCCCAGGTCGGACGGTTCGAGGACACATAGGCTTTCAGCTGCCGATAAGCATGGTGAATGCGACTATAGAGGACCATCTCCGTCGCTCGACCTTCCAGTCGGGCTGGCGTAAACTCCTTCAACAACGCAATCGGATTGTGATCCAATTGTCGCCACCGGATTGGATCCAAGTCGCGGAACAGATTGATGACCTCCGGATGCCAAGCCCACCACATGTTGCTGGCTAGCGCCATACACTTGTCGTAGAGCGTTTGGGCACCCATTTCGTGACTGCGAGGCGTTGTTGAAGACTCTTCCGGTAAAACCGTCTGCGTCTGGCTCATCGATGCTCCCTTATGGACGCTCATGCACCCTGTGCGTGACCTGTTAGTGCAGTTTGCTATCGACCAGAAAACTCGTCAACTTTTGTCGAGTTGTCAAAGCCCAGCATTTAATGTCGGTGCTATCTGCTGAAGAGTGCCGAAAACGGGGCTCCAGCCGTCTAGACGGTTTATACGCTTCCAATCGACCTACACAAGTGGGTATCTTAGTAAAGCCATTCGTTTGACAGCTTAGCCAGCGTCAGCATGTTAAAATTGGAAGTCTAGAAAAAAGATTATTCGTTGACACCAACCACCTATGCAATTCCCGACCAAGCGAATTAATCGCTACGATCCTGGCCGACTCCGACAACTCCGAGCCCAGCTTCGTGAAATGCGATCTCAGCAAAACGAGACCACTTGGCCCGCTGCCCAGCTGCAACTTTGTGCCGAGGCGGGAGTCTTTTACTGGTTTCTCCCCCAATCCGCGGGTGGTGCAGGTTGGACAACCACCGATCTGCTCCGCGGCTATTTTGAATTGGCGGCGGGCTGTCTGACCACGGCCTTTGTATTGACCCAATGCATGGGAGCCTTTCAACGGATCGCCGCTTCAGAAAACAGAGCCTTAAAAGCCGAATTGCTCACCGATCTCACCACGGGCCGACGATTGGCCACCTTGGGTATTTCTCAACTCACCACGAGCCAGCGTCATCTGGGACGGCCTGTACTACTCGCCACTCGGGTGGGTGACAATTATCGTTTGGATGGTCGTAGTCCTTGGGTTACGGGTGCCCGTCATACCGATCTATTTGTGCTTGCCGCCGCCACCGAAGAAGGCCAACAGATGCTCTGTGCTGTCAACAGCACAGAGCCGGGAGTGCTTGTCAAACCAGCCCCCGAGCTGGTCGGCCTCACGGGAAGCGAGACCAGCGAGGTACTTTTGGAAGGCGTGTTGGTGGCCTCTGATCGTCAAATCGCGGGCCCCGCGCCGGATTTAATGAGTCGCGGAGGCGGAAACGCGGGCGGGCTGCAAACTTCTGCTCTCGCAATCGGCTTGGCCAGCGAATCAATCGATTTCATCGCGGAAGCCGCAGAAAAACGACCTGAATTGACTGATTTCTCCACTCCCTTGCGTCGCGAATTGGATGCACTGGAGGCCGAATTGTTATCCGGCGCGGTCAACCAATCCTCCCCGGTTAGCAATTCGGCCCCCTTTGATCCATTTCAATGTCGCGCGAGAGCCAATAGCCTGGCACTACGTGCGACGCAGGCCGCCCTGATCGCTGCGAAAGGCAGTGGATACGTGCGGGGCCACTGCGCCGGACGATGGTGTCAGGAAGCTCTTTTCTTTCTGGTCTGGAGTTGCCCCCCGTCGGTAGTCGAAAACTACCGCATGGAGCTCATTCACCCCCAAACTGAGTAATCCCCCCTCGAGCTAGCCGCTCGACAGTTACCCTTTCCATGCTTGGAGAAACGAGATGACGCGAGATACGCATGTCACTTGGCACGAACACAACGTAACTCGAGCAGATCGCGAACGACTGGCCAATCACAGTGGATGTGTCGTTTGGTTCACGGGACTGAGTGGTTGCGGCAAAAGTACTGTCGCCAACGCGGTTGACCTGAAGCTCCACGATCGCCAAATCCGTGCGTTTTTACTCGATGGCGACAATATTCGGCATGGTCTCAATTCGGGACCTGCAATGCTATCGGAAGAACATGGCGAAGAATTTGCAACTCGTTTCGGGTTAGGATTCGGTTCAATGGACCGAGAAGAGAATATCCGTCGAATCGGCGCTGTCTCTCAACTGTTCTGTGCGGCGGGAATCGTAACGCTAACAGCCTTTGTAAGTCCGTATCGCAAAGATCGAGAATTGGTGAAGCACTTGGTCGTTTCGCGGGGACGTTCGGACGACTTCATCGAAGTTTTCGTTGACACACCGCTCAGTGTTTGCGAGTCGCGCGATCCCAAAGGGCTCTACAAGAAGGCTCGAGCTGGGGAGATCAAGAACTTTACTGGCATTGACGATCCTTACGAACCTCCCACGAAGCCAGAAATCACGCTCAAGTCAGATGGCGCCACACCCGAAGTGCTCGCAGACCAAGTGATCGCTCATCTCGAAGCAATCGGAAAAATCCCGAAGGTCAGCTAGCACTACCAAGCTTACCAGCAAACGCATGAATCAGTGCCCAACACATAGCTCGCTCTTGACATCAATCGCGAGTCAACGTTAGGTTATTCGAAGAGGTCGCGACCTTCCTTCTTTCCAGGCGGGCCCAATTTAAGACGAACATCTGATGACTATGACCGCAGTCTCACGCCTTTAAAGATCCACGGAGGGACCTGAAACATGGCCGATACCGAGGCCGCACGTATCCCCGAGCAAGTTCAAACCGCGCTCCATAGCAGCCCGATTTACGCACTCCGAGAGTTGCAAGTCGAGCAAGACGCTGAAACGATAATTATTTCTGGTCGCGTAGAAACGTATTATCACAAACAGCTCGCACAAGAGATTGTGCGCACGGTGCTCAACGGACGGGAACTTGTGAACGCAATCCATGTTGACTATGTTTCGTAGCAGCGTTTCGTAGCAGCGTTTCGTAGCAAAACATCTATTATCTCTCACCTGAGATCCGCTCTTTCTCGTACCAGGACTGCAGCTTCTTGATCGATGAACGGAGGCCTCCGTTGTCAACATCACGATCTGCTTGAATGGCCCATCTGACGAGGCGATTGTGGAGCACGGCATCAACCGTATCGATACAGACTTCGATGGGATTGGAAAAGCCCATCCGTTGCAGTTACACCCAGTCATTCGAAACGGCAAGATCGCTCCCCCTGCAGGATAAAATCCTGCGTGAGAAAGCGGCCTCTGTGAAAACACAGCTTTGGATCAACCAGTAACAAACAGAGGTTCGAGCGTGTGCCTGTTGGCGTACTGAACAGCCTGACGACCTATCGATTTTTACCAGCGAGCTTCGGAACTGAAAACTCATTCCGAACAGAGCAAATGAATCAATGATGTGACGCAAATGGTTCAGATGGACTCAAGGATACCGCCTTCGTAGTCTGACACAGCAATCGGAGCGAGCGTCAGAGCCTGCACTTACTAAGCGCTTTTTTGAAAATGGATCGAGTAAAGTCGTTGATACAAGCCGCAGCGATTGATGAGTTCGTCGTGAGTGCCACAATCACTTATTCGTCCCGCATCCATGACAATAATCCGATCAGCGAGATCCAATGACGCCAGACGATGGGTAATCATGATCACCGTACGTCCCTGTTTGAATTCTTCCAGGGCTTGATGAATCAGTTGCTCACTTTCCAAATCAATTTGACTGGTTGCTTCATCCAGGATCAGAATCTCTGGGTCACGCAAAATCGCTCGTGCCAGTGCAATCCGTTGACGCTGTCCGCCCGAAAGTCGACTGCCACCGGCGCCAACGTTTGTTTCGTAACCGTCGATAAGTTTTTCAGTGATGAAGCGATGAGCCCTTGCCTTTCGAGCCGCCTCAATCACCTCGGACTCCGTTGCGTTAAGTCTACCACTCTGAATGTTACTGAAGACTGAATCATCGAATAAAATCGACTGCTGCGTAACAAATCCAATCCGCTTTCTCAGGTCACGCAACCGAACCTGCCGCACGTCGACACCATCGATGGCCAGTGATCCTTCCACCGGATCAAAAAATCGGGGAATCATTTGTGCCAACGTCGATTTACCACACCCATTCGGGCCGACGATAGCGATCGTCTCACCAAACTTGATTGACAAGTTGATATCTTCGAGAATAGGGCTTCCTTCGTCGTAATGAAATCGGATGTCCTCAAACTCAAGACGATGGTGGGGCCTTGGCAAGGCAACCGGTTGTTGGGGAGCTTGAATTGAAGGCTCCATATCCAGCAACGGAAAAAGGCGATCGGATGCTGCAATACCCGCTTGAATCGAGTTAAAAATCTCGGATAGTTTTCTGCCCGGTTCCGTCGTCCCGATCAACAACCCATAGAAAACCAGCAATGAAGGTACGTCTAAAGGACGATCGCAGATCCGTATTCCAAAGAGATGCGTTTCCTGATTCAGTGTCAAATAGGCGCCGGCCACGAGAGCCAGAGAGATCATCGCAATGCCCAAGGTTTCGGTAATCGGTTTTGCGAGAGCGCTGTAAAACGAAATCCTCATCGCTTTCTTCAAACATTCCCTCGCCACTCGATAAAACTTTTTTCGCTCACGCTGCTCGAGGGTATAAGCTTGAACCGTTTGAATTCCGTTGAATGTCTCCGTGAGAACTCCATACAGTTGGGTAATCTCTTCCAGCACGCGTCGATTCGCGCGTTTAATCGACCCAGCCAGTTTTCGAATCAACAATGCGACAATCGGCGCGAAAAACAACGAAAACACGAGCAGTCGCCAACTGATCAGCGAAGCACCAATTAGACAAGCAAGCATTTTCAGTGGTTCACGAACTGCACTGCCAAAAAGGTTCTTCAGCCCGGATGTCGCGTAAGAAATGTCAGTATTGAAGCGACTTAGCATGCCACTCGTCCGTTCCTCGCCGTACGCCGCTAAATCGAGTCGTAGTGCCTGATGATAGAACTGCCTGCGAATCTCAAACGTCGTATGCTGTTCAAGTCTCGCCACACACATCGTGTTGGCAAACATGAAAATGCCTTTGAGAAACGTGGCAAATACCAGGCAAATCACAATGACAACAACAGTCTGAAAGGGATCGTTGGGAAACAAACGATAGATCACCGGTCGAATTCGCTCGCGAGCCGCCAAAACCCTGTGTTCCGCCGTCAGATCAAATTCGATCTGATTTAACTTGCCCTTCAGCTCCGAAGTACGCTGAGCCGTTGCGTCAAACAATTGCTGCTTGGTCTGAGCAATCTCTTTCTCATAACGGTCTATCGTGGTTTCCGATGTTTGGATCTCATCGTCAATCCAGGCTTGAAGCGAACGACCTTGGAAAGCCACTTGAATCACGGGGTAGAGCGCGCCGATATTTCCGCCCCACAGGACGGCCACCAGCAACGAAAACGTAAAGGTTCCGGCAACGGTCCACCGGAACTGGCAGGCTATCTTCAGCACTCGCCCAAAATTCTTCATTATCAGCACCTATCTTGGCTTCCAAACATTGAGGCAATCTTTTAGCAGGACGGCGCCCATCCACCAATATCGACGCAGTGGCAGAGTGAGATTTCGCTCGGCTGCGAGAGAGATACCAGCAACGCTAGCGACAACAAAGGTTGTCAAACGGCGGCGCGTACAATCCGGGAAAGGTAGGCAGGGAGGACAAACGGCCAGTTTGTCGACGATTTGGCTGAGGAGAGAATACGGTCGCTGCGATCACTGACCTGTCAAGCGATCGTTAAAAATCACGAAACCGATAGCCGACGCCGCGAACTGTTTGAATGACATCGGCATGACGGTCTAATTTTTTCCGTAGCGAACGAATGTGAACATCAATCGTTCGTTCTAGTACCACTGCATCGCCCCCCAGTGCGGCATCGATCAGATCATGCCGGGAAAAAGCTCGACCAGGTTGTGAGATGAGTGCGTCGAGTAATGCAAACTCGCTTGGAGTCAGCTCCATCACACGATCGTCGGCGGTCGCAACGTGACTGCGACGGTCGACCACGACGCCGTATTTTTCGACAATTTCCGTGACATCCTTGACAATGTCTTTTCGCCGCATCAACGCTTTGATGCGTTCCATCAGCACTTTGACGCTAAAGGGTTTTGTCACGTAATCGTCGGCGCCCACAGCGAATCCAACAACTTAATCGATCTCCTCCGCCTTGGCGGTCAGCATCAAAACGAGCGTATCACGAGTGAGAACATCGTTTCGCAATTGTCGGCAAACTTCAATTCCATCCATCGTCGGCAGCATCAGATCGAGGACAATCAGCGCAGGATGATTTCGGCGAGCCATTTCGAGCCCTTCGTGACCGTCAGTCGCCAAATCGACTTGATATCCGTCTGCCTGAAGATTGTAAGAAAGGATCTCCGAAATCGCAGAATCATCTTCAACAATTAGTATTCGCGTCCCTATATTCATCAACCTGCATACCTTAAAGCTGCCCGGCACTTACTCAAGCGCTGAGCTATTTATTGCACTGCATCGGTAAGATCTACGACTCATGGTTGATGACGAATGTCATCGCCTTGTACCATGTAGACAACCTCTTCGCTGATGTTTGTCGCCTGATCGGCAATTCGCTCGAGGGACCGTGCGATCAATACTTGTGCCAAGGCTCCCGCAACTTCACTGGGACCTTTCAGTATTTCTCGGACAACCTCGAGACTCAACAACTCACCAACGACCTGGTCGTTGAGTGCATCAACCATATTATCGCTTGCAATCGTCGCTTTTGCTTTGAGAATATCACCCTGGACAAAGGAATTGAGCGCATCACTAATCATGGTCTTGACAACGTTGCCCATTTTATGAATTTCAGGCATCAACTGAAGTTGATTCTTGGTAACCATCAACTGCAAGCTTTCGCACATATTCACCGCGTGATCGCCAATACGTTCTAATTCGGCTGTAATCCTTGTAATGGATAGAATAAGCCGCAAATCGCCGGCAACTGGACTGTAAAGTGTCAGCAACCTGACAGCTTCCTTGTCGATTTCCAGTTGCATTTGATCGAGACGTACTTCTTCACTCAGCACCCGACCAGTCATTTCCTCGTTATCGGCACCTGAGATGGCATCAATTGCCTGCAACACCATTTGCTCGGTCAAATTTCCCATATCAATGACTTGCTGACGCAAGACCGACAAATCATGATCCATCTTTTTCATTGTCGAAACCAGTACGAGGGTGAAACGAAGCCAAAACCACACTTTCCTGAAGGACGATTATCCATACCGACCTTCAATGTACATTTCGGTTTCTTTTTTTTGGGGATTCAAGAACAGTTCGGCAGTTTCCGCATGCTCGACAATTTCTCCTAGCAACATGTAGACACATTCGTCGGTTGCTCGACGTGCCTGAGCCATGTTGTGGGTCACGATGACAATCGTAAACTTATCACGGAGACTCGCAATTAACTCCTCAACCCGTTCAATTCCCTCGGCATCGAGCGCGGAGCAGGGTTCATCCATCAAAATCACACGTGGTTTAAGCGGCAACAAACGAGCAATACAGAGTTTTTGCTGTTGTTCAAGCGTGAGCGATGTTGCTCGTCGTTTCAGATTATCCTTCACGGCGTCCCACAGGTGAACTTCGGTCAGCGATTCTTCGACCATTTCATCGCGTCGCGACCGTTTTAGCTGCCGGCGACTTGAGTGCACACGAGCACCAAACACGATATTTTCGTAGATCGAAATTGGCAACGGATTGGGACGCTGGAACACCATTCCAACGCTTTTCCGTAACTCACTCAGCGAAACATCTTCATCGTAGATATTCTTTTCTAAGATCTTGATTTCGCCTTCGGTGGTCACATTCCCGTAGCGTTCATTAATGCGATTGAAGCTACGCAAAAGTGTAGTTTTCCCGCAGCCTGATGGACCAATCAAGCCGGTGATGATGCCACGCTTGGCTTTGAATGTCACATCTTTCAAAGCTTGGAAATCACCATACCAAAGGTCTAAATGCGTCGCCGTGATGCTGTATTTCGCGGGGACATTGTGCGAAGTCAGCTTGACGGGAGAACGCGCCATCTTGGTTGCCTCATGGAGTTTCATTCTAGCCAAAGCCTCCCGTCACATATTCGTAAGTTATTTTTTGTTCAGGTTCAGTAAACAACTTTTCTGTCTCTCCGATTTCCACAAGTTTGGAATCATTGAGAAACAACGTGTTATCAGCAAGGCGGTGAGCCTGCTGAACGAGGTTCGTAACCAGTACGATGGTCATCTCATTTTTCAGTTCGAGTAGGACGTCCTCAATCTTCATCGTGGTGACCGGGTCAATGGCAATCGAAAACTCATCCAGGCACAGGATATCAGGACGATTCGAAAGCGCGCGAGCCAGCGTGAGCCTCTGTTGCTGACCGCCTGACAGTTTGGTTCCAAGCGAATCCAGCCGGTCTTTGACTTCATCCCACAACATGGCCTGTTTCAAACAGGTTGTCACCAATTCGTCCAATGCTTCCCGATCATGCAGTCCCTTGCGGCGCGGCGCGTAGGCCACATTTTCGTAAATGGAAAGCGGCAATCCAACGGGCAGCGGAAACACCATTCCCACCCGACGACGCAACGCATAAACACTCCGCATTTTCCGCACATTTTCATCGCCCACGGACACATCGCCGGTGACTTTCGCCGCGTCGATAAAATCAATCGTACGATTGATACATTTAAGCATCGTCGTCTTCCCCGAATTCGCCGGCCCGATCACACCCAGAATGGTATTGCGAGGAACCCGAAACGAGATATTGTCCAGCGCAACATCGCTGCCGTACTTTACCGTCACATGATCGAATTCAATGATCGTGTCTGATGTCATTTACCACTTCTTTCGCGATCGAAGATAAACTCGCGCGCCAATCGAAAGACTGTTTACCGCCAGCACCAAACCGATCAGCACAACGGCTGTGCCATAAACAACCTCCTCCGGCGCGTTATTCACCTGAGTCATCAACGTGAACAAATGCATCGAGAGTGCCATAATTTTATCCCCTAGACCGTAGGGAAAAAATGACTCCCAACCTTTATCCGCGACGCGTTGATAGAAGGTGGCCCCGGTGAATAGAATCGGGGCGGTTTCTCCAGCAGCACGAGCAACCTGCAAAATCACTCCCGTCAAGATTCCACTGATCGAATTCGGCAACACAATAGTGCGAATTGTCTGCCAGCGAGTCGCTCCCATGTTCCAGCATGCTTCTCGAAAAGACATCGGAACAGCAGCAAGTGCTTCTCGAGTACTCGTAATGATGACCGGAAGAGTCATCACCGCCAAAGTAAAGGAGGCTGCTAACAAAGATTCACCCATCCCAGCCGCCAAGACAAAGGCACCAACGCCAAACAACGCGTGAACAATGCTGGGAACACCCGCGAGATTCACAACCGCTAAATTGATCAAACGCGTAAACCAATTCTCTCGAGCGTACTCATTTAAATAAACTCCGGCCAAGATCCCGATCGGCGCAGCAACCAGCAAGGAGATAAAGACCAAGAAAAAGGTACCGATCAGCGGTGCCCAAATGCCACCCGCCGTCATGTATTCACGTGGATTTTCTGTCAGAAAACCCCAACTCAACGCCGGCATGGCCTTGTAAAGCAGATAGCCCAAAATCAACAGGACGGGCGCGACTAACATCATCGACATGACGAAGAATACTAACTTGGCGATCGCTTCCGACCACTGCTTCTTGCGCTCGTGTCGCGTTGCCGTAAACACCAAGCGTTTCTCAATCCGGATCAAATCGCCCGGTTTCGTGGCGAGCTTGCCGGCTTGATGGAGTTCGGTTAGGCCGACCAAGGAAGACGGCACATCGGGCCAAGGATCGCGTTCACTCCCATCACCAGCAGCACCCAGTAAGTGGGTGTCATAGTAGAAAGTCTGATTTGGCTTTCGTTTCTTTCGAACGTCACTCATTTGCTTGGAAAATGAGACATCGATGCTGCCAGGAGCTGCGCAGGATCCATCCTCCTGATGGCAAGTTGCCATCACCGCCTCGAACGCATCCTCAAGAGTCGGAAACGCATTCTCGTCGCTGCTAACAACGTCAGAGGTTTTACTGCACACGGTGTAGGCCAGTGCCTGTTTCCTCCAGTCGCTTTCTTTTCCGTCTGAATCCGGATTGTCGATTCGGGTTGAGTCAAAGTCAGACATCTTCGCGGCCCCGGATTCCTTTGACCACGAGATCAGCGATCAGATTCACAAGGAAGGTAATAGCAAACAAAACAACTCCGATCACAAACAACACACGATAGTGACCTCCACCACGAACTGCCTCTCCCAATTCAGAAGCGATCGTCGCCGTCAATGTACGAGCAGGATCGGTCAGTCGGGTGGGAATATTTACCGCGTGTCCGGTGCACAATAGCACCGCCATCGTTTCACCAATCGCACGCCCCACTCCCAACAGGACGGCTGCGAGTAGCCCATTCTTAGCAGCGGGAAACAAAACGCGATAAACAATCTCCCAACGGGAAGCACCCAGGGAAAGCGCCGCTTCCCGGTAAGAGTCCGGCACCGCCTTCAGGGAATCTTCTCCCACAGAAACGATGACCGGAACACTCATCAAGGCTAAGATGACACTCGCGTTCAGAACATTCACACCCACATACGCCGGCTCGACAAACGGAAACACATGACTGAGATGGTGGGTTGAGGTAATGATCATCGGCCCCAACACCACGACCCCGATGAATCCCCAAACAACAGACGGAATCGCCGCCAAAAGCTCGATCACAATCTTGAGCGTCTCTCTCACACGGCCCGTACAAAACTCAGAAATGAACACCGCCGCCCCCAATCCTAACGGGACGGCCAGCAGCATCGAGCCGATAGTCACAGCACCCGTACCCACCAGAAGAGCAAAGATTCCATACTGAGGTTTATCTTCTCGATCCGGTCGCCAAGCCGTTGACGTAAAGAACTCCTTAAAACTGAACCCCTCAATCGACACAAAGCCTTCTCCGAGGCTACCAACCGCCTCGGTAAAGACAAACATGAAGATGGCGGCAACGAATAGAATAGCGCTCCAACCGCAAAACCAGATGACGGCTTCGACGACCGGTTCAGTTTTGTCCGCAATCAAATGAAACCAGTAAACAAATAAATTCCGAATCGAATTTTTTTTGCCCCGATTTCCCGATCGATTATTCGCCTTCATTCTCAGGCCAGCCCTCTACTTGATTCCATTGAGTGATGGTGCCGTGCTCGCCATAAATCTCTTTCAAATCATCGAGGGAAATCTCCTTCAATGGATTTTCTTTGTGTACATAAACGGCCAAGGCATCGAGCGAGGTGGTAATTTCTTTCACCTTTTTACCGCCTGCATTTTCGCTGGCTTTTTCTCGTTCGGCCGGCTTCATATCACGGCTCGCATTTGCTAAGTCGACGGTGCCTTCGATCAGTTTTGCAATGCCAACTCCGGATCCACCACCCGAAACCTGCACATCGACATTCGGATACTTCTTCATATATTGCTCAGCCCATGCCTGAGCAAGATTGACCATCGTATCGGAGCCGGCCACCTTGATCCGTCCATCGCGAGGCGATGTGTCACCTTTGACTTCAATCGCTTCAACTGGGACGTAACCAATTTCTTTGACGATCGCCTGTCCTTCAGAAGATCGAATCCAATCCAAGTAATGCTTGGTTGCCCCTTCGGGTTCACCGAGCACATAGATGAAGAGCCCGCGAGCAAGCGGATAGGCTCCAGATGCCGCGTTCTCGGAGGTGGGCGCGACAGCCGTATCGCCCGAAGATTTCTTCACTGCCAACATCGTGACTTCCGGGGTGGCATAGCCCATACCGCTGTAGCCAATTGCCATGGGGGTCGTAGACACCAGTTCGACGACGTCCTTGGACCCACTCTGATCGATCGATCCAAGCTTGAATTGACCATCTTTCCCCAAAACCGCTTCACGAAAATAAGCGTAAGTACCCGAGTTGTTTTGCCGACTCACTCGGACAATCCGATCGGGACTTGAACTCCCCCCAGACCCGCAACCATTCAGCATTGACAGAGTAACAACCAGAACCATACCGGATGCAACAAGACGCAACATCGTGCTTAATCTCCTTGACCATCAATCAGGCACCTAGGAATCAACGCATTTGGCCCCTGAATGCTCGCTTTGACGGCGACGAACCGAGTTTGAATATCAGTCTGTGTTTGAATATCAGTCTGAAACGGCTAGAAATTTAACAAACAAAGATAAAAAAACCATGAAGAGAATGTGAACGATTAATGAATTAAGCCAAGCAGCTTATTTTTCGCTCAAAGAATGCCGATTCCGTAGCTGAACGGCCCGCACGCCTGGAAATTCCTTGCATCACCCCAAACAATTCAAAGAATCTTCGTCAACCCAAGGGAAGGCGAACCCAAAATGTGCTGCCCTTCCCCGGCTGGCTTTCCACCCCCACATTGCCACCAAAGAACTGAACGAGATGTTTCACAATCGAAAGCCCTAAACCCGTGCCGCCCAGCTCTCGAGATCGTGCCTTGTCGACACGATAGAAGCGTTCGAAGAGTCGATCTTGATTTTCCGTTGCAATCCCGATTCCCGTGTCACTCACTTCGATCAAGCCCATCTGGTTATCTTGCCCCCACCGGATCACCACCCTTCCATCGGCCGGTGTGTATTTAATCGCGTTGGTGACTAAGTTGTCAAGTATTTGCAGCAGAGCCTCGTCGTCCGTTCGCAGTGCGACCGACGAGTCAGAATTCTCCGCGATCAGTTGAATGGACTTTGCATTGGCCGCCGCCTGGTGCCTTTCCAGACAGGCTTCGACAATCGGCCGCACGACCACATTGTGCATCTCGTAAGTTTCTTGGCCAGATTCAATCCGAGTCAAGCTCAACAAATCCAGAATCAATTGGTAAAGTCGATCGGCTTGATCTTCGATACGTTGCACGAAGAGCACATTGTGGTCCCGATCGTCAATCGCCCCATTTCGCAACGTTTCCGCATAGGCCTTGATCGAACTCAGCGGAGTCTTCAATTCATGCGACACATTGGCGACGAAATCTTGACGCAGGGACTCCAAACGCCGCAGTTCTGTTAGATCATCGATCACCATGATCACGCCAGGACACGGCTCACCGGGCAGAGGACTAATATGTACTGACAAGATCCCATTCCGATGTCCGCGCAATTCAATCTCGACGATCACCGAACTACGCTCTGCAAAAGCTTTTTCCACTGCTTCGCGTAACATCTCATCACGAATGGTGGATAAGAAGAGAAGCCCTTGTGCAGTCGATGCCTCAAACTCGAATAGTTGGCCAGCAAGGTCATTCGCGAACAGAATCCGCGTTTGGTCATCGAGAGCGATGACTCCCTCGTCCATTCCACCCAAAACGGCTGCCAACTGGTCACGACGCTCGCGTAACTCGTCAATGCGTTCCGTCAATGTATTGCTCATCCGATTGAAAGAGGCGGCCAAAATACCAATTTCATCGCGATTAGAAACCGAGATAGGCTGATGACGATCTCCGGCCGCAATTCGTTCCGCCGCAGAGGTCAGTTGCGTCAGCGGCTGGATAATGCGGGCGACTAACACATAGCCGACCCCAATCGCGAAACAAATCACCATTGCAGCAAAGAACCAAACTAATTGACGAATCCGTTCATAGCGTTCCTCGAATTGCCGAACGGGCAACGAAACTCGAGCCAGCGCGATCGGTTCCTGATCTCTATCCACTCGCACTGCTCGATAGATGTAGGATTCACCGAAAGTCGCACTAAATCGCTCCGAAAAACCAACACCTTGCCGCCCAGCTTCGATCAATTCCGGACGATTGCGGTGATCGTCCATCTGATTGACCTGCTGCACCGAGCTTTGCATCGAATCGGCCAAAACGCGACCATCTAACGAGATTACAGTGAGACGACAGTCGGTTCTTGTCCCCAAACTCTCAACCATTTCCTGGAATTGTTCAGGCGTATTATGATCCATCGAACTGGCTACAACTTGGCTCAATAACACCGCGTTCACTCGCAGGTGTTCACTGAATTGTCGCCGCATTTCGCCCTCCTGTAGATCGGTAATTAGCACACCGAAGATGAGTGCCGACAAACCAATCAGTCCTACGAAACCGGACAGGAATTTCCAGAAAAGACGTGACGACCACATGGATTCAATTGCCTCTTCGCTCGTTTGACATCAATACTCCCTCGCAAAACGCGACGGATGCTCACCAACCAGCAGCACCTCCCGCGAATTCCGATCCTCCAACCCGACTCACTGTATCATAACGGCGATGGTGATCACCGCGCAACTCGCGTACAAAGAGCGTGATCTGGCATAACCAGGCAACGCCAATCGGCCCCCCTGGCGATCGTCACACATCAGTGAATCGCTTGAACAGCGAATCGAAAACGTGGCATCGAACCATCCTTGGCTGAACGGGACGCATTGGATCGAATACGTACCTCCCTGCAAACCGGCGGTCAAGCAGACGAAAACAGGTAAGCACGGATCCGCTACGCGGGTCATTCTCGTAGAACGTGACAATGCGATCAAGCGATGATCGTCATATCCTGTCAGACGTAAAATGGGGCTGATCGCTGTTCAGCCGCCAGGAAGTGAGCGCACCCAATGAAAACGCACGTCACAATTCACCGTTGCGACGTGCGTTCATTGACTTTGAACCGATCAGACAATCAAAAGACTTGCCCGAATTCGGGTCGGCGACGGCCCAATTGAGATTGCAGTCGTTGCACAATGCTGCTGTGCATCTGACTTACGCGACTCTCGCTCAAATCAAGCGTCGCACCAATTTCCTTCATCGTCAACTCTTCATAATAGTAGAGGATGATGATCAAACGTTCGTTACGATTCAGGCCTTTTGTCACCAATCGCATCAGGTCATTCTTTTGAACGCGACGAGTGGGATCCTCGCCCTTCTTGTCTTCCAAAATATCGATTTCGCGAACATCTTTGTAGCTATCCGTCTCATACCATTTTTTATTGAGACTGATTAGGTTCACAGCGTTGGCTTCCAGAATCATCTTTTCCAATTCCGGCATGCTCAATTCCATGTGTCCGGCGAGTTCCGGTTCGGTCGGTGGGCGGCCGAAGCGAGCCTCCAATGTCTTGGTGGCTTCACCCAATTTACTGGCTTTGGAGCGGACCAAACGAGGCACCCAGTCCATCGTTCGCAGTTCGTCTAACATGGCACCGCGAATACGCGGAACGCAGTAGGTCTCGAACTTGACACCTCGCGACAAGTCGAAGGCATCAATCGCATCCATCAACCCGAACACGCCGGCTGAAATGAGGTCATCAAGCTCGACGCCATCTGGCAATCGAGCCCAAATCCGTTCGCCGTTGTATTTCACCAGAGGCAAATACCGTTCCACGAGCCGATTCCGCAGCTCTTTGTTGGTCATGTCCGCCTTGTACGTTTGCCAAACGCGTTCCATCTCTTCGTCGCGCGCTCGCTTAGCGGGGGCAACCTTTGTGGCTGTCGTGACTGCCATGCAATCCTCCATGATATGTTGACCGGCAATCTTTGAACGACCGTACAGTCCTTGGGACTAAGACCTGAGGGACTTCGACGCTCAGCGTTTGTTGCAAGGAATCACTTCAACGCCAAGATCACCGAGTCGCCATTCAGTGAATGAACTTCTCGGAGGGCGGATGCCAGAGAACGGGTTGTCACAATCGCAGATGATTGCGTTAACCGCTGTCCGAAGCCATCCTTGGCCCTTTGACAGTCAAAGTCTTCGTACTCCCTACAGTTTACCGCACCCTCGCGCGGCAACGCTGTGTCTTGTTATCGGTCGTTCAATACTGCTCGATTAAATCTTTCCTCTGAATTCGATAGGACAAGCAAATTGGAGTGCAAATAAACGTCAAACTCCGACTGGAATCGCACGTCCAAATGCACGCCGAACTTCGGTATACTCGTTGGCAAAATCCTCCATCGACCGACTTAACGGGGAGGACGGAGCATGCAGCATCAGCGGGCGTTGTGCCCGCTCGGCCTCGCTGGCATTTTCATCTCGAGGCAAAGGGTTCGGTTGATGGAGCGAAAGGTTCAGGAATCGATCACAGGATAGCGAGACGCGTTGAGAAGCCTCTCTGGCCTCGCTCGCGTCCAGCATCTGATTAATAATCAACCAGCACCCAGCACGTATTGGCTTGGAAACCGTCTGTTTAAAGGTGGAATAGGCGGCCAACACGCAATCTTCTGCCGGCGTTGTAACAATCATCAGATCGTCGACCCCCGAAAGGAGAGACATTTCATCGCCAGCATGCCCACAATCAAGGATGACTAATCTGGATTCGGCCAACGACAGCAATTGTTCTTGGAGACGTTCTGTCGCAAGCTCCTTCGTACTCGCATCATTCGATTCGAGTTGCACTCCTGTCAGCACCGACAGACCGGCGGGGCCTGCTTGTAACATTTCACGGATCGATTTACTCCCCACTAAAAATTCACTCCAACGCCGCCGCGGTTGCAGCCCTAAATGACGAGCGGTAGCAGGCCGTTGAAAATCAGCATCGACCAGGGTGATCGGCCACCCCAGACGAGCGAGGGAAACCGCCAAATTCACCGCAATTGTGGTGGTTCCAATCGACGATTGCGCCCCGACGATACCAATTAGCCCCCGTTGTTCCTCACTCGAATCGAGCGAGGACACCTGAGTTACCAGTTGTCGCAATGCTTCAGCCTGATCTGTCATGCATTCGATCCGTGCGGGACTACCAAGGGTGAAAAGTTACCCGAAACAACAAGTCGCTGACTACACCAATGTTTTCAACCCTTCCGTCCCCAGAAGCACGCTTGCTAATTTTTCTCGTTCAGCAACGACGATGTCGTCGGGCACGCTTTGTCCGCAACCAAGATAACTCAGCGGCAACCCCACCGACCGCACCAGGGGAACTAAATTACCCAGTCCGCTGGCTTCATCCAGTTTCGTGAACAGCAATGCGGTCGTGCCAACCGACTCGAAGCAATGTACCGTTTTGGTGAGATGCGATGTGGCTCCAACTGCACTCAGCACCAAATGAACTTCGTCCACGCGCGCCTCTTGTAACATAGCTTTGAGTTCTTGTATTTGGACTTCATCGTGAGGACTCCGGCCGGCCGTATCAATAAAGACGATGTCTTGTTCCGACAATCGCACAACGGCATCTCTCATTTCTTGGGGCGTGGAGACGACTTCCATCGGTAGATCAATGATTTCGGCATAAGTGCGTAATTGGTCGACGGCGGCAATGCGATAAGTGTCCACCGTGATCAACCCAACTCGCAATTTGTCTTTCAAACGCAAATTGGCAGCAAGTTTCGCAATCGTTGTGGTCTTTCCCACGCCAGTCGGTCCAATGAGCGCCACGACTCGACGTTTGTCGGGAGTAAGACAAATCGGCCCCGATGTTTGCAACTGATTCTCAAGGTGTTCTTGTAGTTTCCCACGTAATTGGGCCAAGTCGTTCAAGTCGACATCGGACGCCGCACGACGCACCTCGGCGATCAATTCGCGTGCCACCGACTCGGAAACACCCGCATCCAAGAGCTCGGCCAGCAGATCAAAGATGGGCCCCGTGGCTTCACGTTTCTGCCGCGGCTTGGAGAGTAATTGCTCCAAACCGGTCGGACCATCCTGCTCTAAACGCGCGAGTCCTCCCCGCATACGTTGTCGGTGATCTTGGCTATCCGCCCTGGGCACGTCTGTTGTCGACACAGTTCCAGCCAGACCGTTCAAGGGCGAAGGGCGGCGGCGTAAATGGACCGAGACATTGCCCTGCCCTGGAGACGCTCGTCTCGCTTCGATTTCGTATTGTCGACCACCCGCCATGCGTGACCACCAAGCAGTCGGCACTTCACGCGTCTGCAGAACGGTCGTCTCGGGACCTAGCTCCAGTCGTACCATCTGCAGCGCTTCCTGCAAAGACTTGGCTCGATACGTCTTGATCTGCGACGTTTGTTTACTCATCGGTCTCACTCACGATTCCCAAGGAAACAACTTTTGTTTCGGCAGTGATTTCTGCGTAGCTCAAAATGATGGCCTGTGGCAGTGCGTGGCGCGACATGCGACGTACTGCGGGACGAATTTCGGCCCGAACAAGTAGGATTTCAGGCCGCCCCTGATTCCGTAAGCTCGTCAATTCTGCATCAATTGTTCGACTGATCGCTTCCATTTGTTTCTGCGGTAGATTGACGACCAACTCCCGATCGCGAGTTTGACTCGCATTGAGAATTCGTTCTTCCAGCGCCGGATCAAGCGTGATCACATGCAAACGCTCTCGCTGATCTCGGTATTGGGCACAGATGGTTCGAGCCAATCGCTGACGCACCCGTTCCGTCAACTCGACGTCAGAATCCACTTGCCCGACTTCATCCCCCAACGTTTCCAAAATCATGCTCAATTGTCGAATTGACACGCCTTCCGCAAGTAATCGTTGCAGAATCCGTTGCACATCCGACAATTTCATCACCGCGGGAATGAGTTCGTCAACCACAGCCGGAGCCTGTCGTTGCGTCTCGTCAATCAAATGCCGTGTTGCGTCACGCGTCAGCAACTCCGGCGCGTGCTGAATCACCACCATTTGCAAATGCTGCATCAACACATTCACCGGATCCAGCAATTCAAATCCCATCTGCTTGGCTGCCTGGACATCTTCCGGAGCAACGCCCAAGAGCGGATTCACGTAGGCCGGATGTCGAATCAATTTCCCGTCAAAGCGAGGGCGTTGCGAATCTGAATGCGTGAGTAACACCAAGTCGATAGGTAACTCGGCACTCGCCACTGAATTGCCATTCACCTTGATGCGGTACTGGGGTTCGGCGAGTCGCAGATTGTCGCGAATACGAACCTTCGGTAGCACAAGCCCCAAACGGGTTGCCATAATCTGGCGCAGCTGTGTGATTCTCGACAACAAACTGCCGCCACGTTTCGTATCCGCCAGACGCACCAGCGACAATCCCAACTCCAGTTCAACCGGATCAACCGTCAGATACTCTTCGATTCTTGGCTCAAGTTTCTGAGGCGCTGGCTTGGCACTTTCCTTCTTCTCCACCGCAGATACCATCTCCGTTTCCTGCGGCCCCTTCATCAAGACCGCTGCACCGCAACAGCCAGCCGCCAAGACAATCAGCGGTAGCGAGGGGAGACTGGTTAACAACATCAGCAACAACACGCCCGCGGACGCCCACATTACCTGCGGACGATTGAGAAGCTGCGTCAAGAAATCGATCGGTAAATTCGATTTTTGCGTAGAACGAGTCACCAATAATCCCGCCGCCAACGCAATGAATAACGCCGGTAATTGACTCACCAACCCGTCACCAATCGTGAGCTTTGTAAACACATCCGCTGCGTTCAACGGAGACATCTTGTATTGGAGTATTCCGATCGCCAACCCGCCAACAATGTTGATCACGGTAATAAAGACAGCGGCGATTGCGTCGCCACGGACAAACTTACTCGCTCCATCCATGGTCCCATAAAAATCAGCCTGGCGAGTAATATTGGCACGCCGACGCCCTGCTTCGACGTCGTCAATCACCCCCGCACTCAGATCGGCGTCAACCGCCATTTGCTTTCCCGGCATCCCATCTAAGGCAAACCGAGCAGTGACTTCGCTGATCCGCGTCGCCCCCTTCGTAATGACCACAAACTGAATGACCGCAATAATGCAAAAGATCACCAAGCCAACCAGCACTTGATCGCCAGCCACAAATTGCCCAAAACTCTGAATCACACCACCCGCAGCACTCATTCCCTGCGAACCTTCCGTTAAGATGAGTCGGGTTGTGGCCACATTCAAGACAAGACGGCCCAGAGTCGTCGCTAACAGCACAGTCGGAAAGACACTAAACTCTAACGGTGCGGATACGTAAATTGTCGTCAACAAAATGATGACCGACAACGCAATGTTGGCGATAAGTAGTAAGTCAAGCACGACCGGGGGTACAGGCATCAAGACCACCAACAGGCATACAATCAAAGCAAGCGGCAGCAGAAGTTCAGAAGCCCGTGGAAACCGTAACATTTTCTCTCACTCGGTGAACACCGAGTCATGAACAGGTCGCAAGAAATACAGAAAAGAAAAAAACAAGGAAATGTGGCGAAGTGCGGGCGGAGAGTACTCCATTGAAAAGCGAATGTCTAGATCGCTTTCAGTCGGCACCAGCATGTGATATCAGCATTGCTTCCATCCGTTATCCGCGAAAACAATATGAATTCAGACAGCACGAAGCGACCACAGTACCCCACCTGGGCTCCCCGATTCTGGCACGGCATGCTCTTCGGCGATTGGATCAAGCTCTTGAGCACGCATCGATTCCGTGTTCATCCACTCCGCTGGGGCTTGGCTGCAACGGTTACCGGAGCGACTTTCTTTAACTCGACCATGCGGCTCGCAAGTCAGGCAATTTATGCGAGACGAGCTCTTGAAACGCCAATCCCACAAGATCCTGTCTTCATTCTGGGACACTGGCGGAGCGGCACAACCTACCTCCACGAACTGATGTCCTGCGATAGCCGCTTTGCAACACCAACCACCTACCAATGCTTTGCGGCCAATCATTTCCTCATGACCGAGAAATGGGTGCCACGTCTCCTGTGGTTCCTGATGCCGTCAAAGCGGCCGATGGACAATGTGAGTGTAGGCTGGAATGCGCCCCAGGAAGATGAATTCGCCCTTTGTTCGATGGGAATCCCCTCGCCTTATCTGCGGATGGCATTTCCGAACGAAGAGGACCGCTATCTTAATTACTTGGATCTGAAGTCCCTGGATGCCAATGAGCTGATGGAATGGCAGCAAGCCATGCAAGCATTTCTGCAAGGGCTGACTTTCGACAGTGGCAAACGGCTCATTCTGAAGTCACCGACACATACGGCTCGAGTCGGCTTGCTTTCACAAATGTTTCCACGGGCAAAATTCTTGCACATCGTGCGCGATCCGTTGGCCATCTACCCATCGACTTTGAAGCTGTGGAAAGTCTTAGATCATGTGCAAGGGTTTCAAATCCCCAAACATCGCAAGCTTGAACCCTACGTCATTGAAGCATTCCAACGGATGTATCAGGCATTCGAACAGCAGCGAAACCAGTTGGCCGACGATCAAATCTTCGACATTCGCTACGAGGAGCTGGTGGAAAACCCCAGCCAGATCCTCTCGCAAGCCTACGATCACTTAAATCTGGGCGACTTTAGCACCGTCCGCAAGCGTCTCGAGGAATTTGCCGGTGGAAAGCGCGAATACCGCACCAATCAATACCAACTGTCGGCGGAAACTCAAAACGAGATTCTCGACAAGTGGGGGTGCTACGCCACCAAGTATGGCTACGTAAACCAGAACCACTAGTCTTTCATCTCAGGCTCCGATGCTTGCGCAACGCGACTCGCATTCAGTGCTTGCTGCGTGAGTGAACGTTTTCGACTTAACGAAACATCGTTTTGTACCGCTCGAATCTCCTCGCGTAACTCTTCGGGCGACATCTGCAGATCGCGTTCGAACTTGAGTTTCTGGAGCAGGTAATCGATGACTCCAAACAGCAGCAGCACGGCTCCTACCGAGGTCGAAAATTGTATCAGTAAACCGGCTCCCGCGTTCAAGAGACGATCTGTCGGCTGCAAACTAAGTTGCAGCAAGTTGGGCAAAAGATGTCGAATCAAAGCCGCCCCGGCCACCAGCATGACAACGATCCGAACGATCAACAAGCCGATGCGCGCAACTTGGCTGCAGGAAACCAAATGCTGTGCCCTGGCGAACGGATTGAGTCGGTTGAAATCGGGCATCATTTTTTGGGGAAGCCAGAGAAAGCCCGTTTGGGTCAAATGCACCATGACAGCGGCGCCACAGATGAGTCCCAGCACAGGAAGCAACCCGATCAAAGATTCTATACCGACTTGCTGTAATTCTGTTGCTTGATCGGCAAGTTGATCATGTCTCATACCGGGTGCACTCAATTGACGACGCATGAGCTGCGAGAGAATTTCAAACATCCGTGGAGCGGACACCACAATCGCTGCGACCGCCCCTAAGAAGATCACCGCCGAGGCCAGTTCTTGGCTACGAGGTAGATGCCCCTGCTCGCGAGCCAACCGGCGACGTCGCGGCGTTGCAGCTTGTGATCTATCTTCGGACATTATTTAGTCAGCCTTGCAGAAACCACTAATCAATCCGTTGCTTCAACTTGCCAATCAGCCGCCCACATTCACAACCGACCGACGAATCGAGGTCAACACTTGTTCTAGCCCGGTCTCAAGATGCAATTGAAATAGCCAGGCAAAGCCCCCAATGGACAAGCAGGCAACGGCCAACATCACGGCAAAATTAATCCCCAAGCCAAAACCGAATGTCCCCACTTGCGGCAAGGCTTTCGACAACAGCCCGATCAACAAAGTTGACATCAGCAGCGAGAAAGCGACCGGCGCAGCGGCTCGAATCGCCAACTCAAAACTGTGCTTGAGCAATTCACCCAGAAGCACCACCGCGTCCATCGAAGGCGCTGTGCCGCCCGGCGGAACCCACTGAAACGTTTGCAGCAACGCGTGCACGACCTGCCGATGTCCGCCAATCGACAGAAAAATGGCGATCGACAAGAGACCGAAAAATCGCTCCACCGGCGTCGCACCAAAAGAGGTGCCAGGGTCGACGTCCACTGCTGACTGTCCTGACATCTGACTGATCAACGTCCCGACTTGCTGGAGACCGGAAATGATAATCAACACCGAGAGCGCTAATCCCAGCCCAAAAACAAGTTCTCGCACACATCGGATTGCCAACTCCCAACTGTTCAAATCGGCGAGTGGCAGCGTGAACAGATAAAGGGGCGTGATCATTACCGAAACCACGACCACCAAGGCAAAACGCAAACGCACCGGAATGGTGCGCCCCGCAATCACGGGAAATAACATTGCCAGCGGCAGCAGTCGAGCCAAAATAAAAACAAACGGCAAAATCAGGTTGGTTAAGCCCAGCATTTTCTCAACGAATCACAGCCTCAGTATCAGGTCAGTAATGAACGCCCGAAAACATTTCGGAAGCGTACTGAGTTAAATGTTGCATCAGCCAGGGAAGCATCACTGTCAACACCGCGAGAATTGCGAGTAACTTTGGCACAAATGTCAAAGTTTGATCATGCAATTGCATTACCGATTGGAGTAATCCAACCACGATACCCACGACCGCACCGACAATCAAAATCGGTGCGCAAAGTATCAGCGTCGTCAGCAACGCATCGCTGGCAAGTTCAATGACTTGGTAATCCTCCACCTGTTACCTTCCTTTATTCAAAACCGTCAGGCATAAGTTTGAAAGCTTTCAAGCAGCATTCCAACCACCAAATTCCACCCATCAACAAGTACGAACAACAACAACTTCAACGGCATGGAAATCATCGCGGGTGGCAGCATGAACATTCCCATCGAGGTGGTGACCGCAGAGACAAACAGGTCAATCACGAGAAACGGTAGATAAATCCCAAACCCAATCAGAAAAGCGGTCTTCAGTTCACTCAACATAAAGGCGGGCAGCAACGCTCGCAGGGGAACTTCGTCGTAAACGGTGGGTGGAGTCTTGACATCCGGCAAGTATCGCAAGAACAACCAGACATCTTCACTGTTTTGATTATCGCGAATCTGGCTGCTCATAAATTCTCGTATCGGACGTTCGGCAGCTTGCCAAGCCTGGCCAACACTCATGTCGATTTCTTCGTTAGTATACGGCTCGACAGCGTCATGATAGACACGTTCCCAAGTAGGCCACATCACCAAGACAGTTATGAACATGGCGATCGCCGTCGTCACCTGAGCGGGCAGCATTTGTTGGGCACCAAACGCCTGCCGCAACAAGCCCAGCACCACCACCACGCGTACGTAGGATGTGGTCATTAACAGCAAAGCGGGAATCAGCCCAAGTAACGCCATCGTAATAAACACTTGAGCCGAAGAGGACATACGATCCGGTGTGATCCATGACTCAGCCTGCTCCAAAGCGAACTCGGACATCGCGTCAAGATTTGCTCCGGAACTTATGGGCGACGAATCGCTACCCGGCTCTTCCGCAAATTCGGTCGACAGCCGATTGGCAGACGTGTCGACGGGACTGTTCGGCACAGTCTCCTTAGCCACAGTCTCCTTAGCCACAGTCTCCGAATCCAGTCGCGGAACCTCGGCTCTGACGATGCCTGTCGATAAAAAGGCAAGCAACATCGGGACCGCCGCACTCCCAAGTGCCAGTCGCCTGCGTTGCTCAACTCGTCGTCGTCGACTCTTCAAAGAGATCTCTCCTGAGCGGTGATTAACCAGCCCGAAATGAAGATAGATTCCGGTCCGTAACAAGCCCCTGAAGATTCGTCGGCAGACGACGAACATGACCTTTGCCAAGCTGATCAATGACGCTTCGCACTTCGTCTGGATCAGAGATCTCCGCCAATCGTTGCATGCCTTGCGAGGATTCGATCAACACAAGTAATCGGCCACCAACCCGCACCAAATGCAACGATTGCTTGCCGTTCATCGGAACCTTGCCATACACTTCGACTAAGTCTGCAGGCAATCCTGCTTCACGTCCTTTTGAAAGGCGCCAGAGCAGCATCAAGCCGGCAAAAATCGCCAAGATAACGCCAAACTGTTTTGAGTTCCGAGGAATGGCATGTTGCCAAGATTGAGTTGAGAACTCCGAGCCTTGTTTGACGACCGGCGGCTCCAATCTCAACGGTTCACGCCCCAAGGTCTCGGGGACCGCAGAGCCAACAGCACTCGCCTCCGATCTCTCGACTTGCTGCGCAGTGACGGAGGCGATCCCCAGGCAGAACCAGGCCAGAAAAATGACAACCGGAAGACACTTGTATTTCAATTTATCTTGTTGCATGCTTGATTTTTCTTTCTCTGCCACCCTATCAATTCCAAGAGTCAGGCTGTTCGTCGACGAGGTGACTGTCGCAATTCCGTGATCTGAATCGCCATACGAGAATCGACAATCACAATTCGTCCGTAAGCCATCACCTCCCGATCCATCAGGAGTTCCACCGGTTCGTCCAACAAGGTCTCGAGCCGAATCACTTGTCCCGACTTGAGTAATTCCAACTCGCGCAACGTGAGTCCGCGGTTTCCCAACCTGACTTCCACCTCAATTTTCTCGGATGAAAGATTGAGGTCTTGCCAGGCGTAGGGAGCTGGCGTTGAAATCGGCTTGTCGTGCGCACCATCAACTCGCACCTGTGGCGAACTGGCCGAACGTGTCTCATCGTCATCTTGGTGAGTCACGGAAACGCTTACGTCACTCGGCATCAGAAAAATCCTCCCATTGGGGCGGAAAACGACGCAACTTCCGGCCACGAGGAAATCGCTGACAAAAGGCGATGCGGACTGTCGTCGATCGAGGGCCACAATGCAAGATCAACTGACCTTACCATCACCGCTAGCGATGCTAATCGTCACGAACTTGTCGGTTGGGCTAGTGTTCGATAACCCCTGCGACCCGATGCCGTAGCTCTTTGGCCAATCGAGCATCGCTGTTGGCCACGTTATCGAGAATTCGTTCTCGTGTCGGAGAATTCGTGACGTCGAGGATCGTGGCCAACCGTTGAGCCACCTCGGCTCGATGGATCGAACGTTCAATTTGCTGATTTAACCAACGCTTAAATTCCTCGCGCACATCATTGAGCTCCAATATGGCGGTTGGCTCGAGTTCGACGAGTCGTTCGAGAACCTGTGTTTGGACGCTTGCAGGCAAGTGAGCGACCACCTCTGAAGCGCGTCGAGTGGATAGTTGCGAGAGTGCAACGGCGATCGCTTGCGGCAATTCGTCACACAAACAATCGGCAATAAGTCGGTCCGATGCACGGTCGAGAGTCGATTCACTGGGAGCCTCGCTTCCGATAGCATGCTGCCCAACGACGTTGGTCTCCACAGGAATTTCACGATACTGCAACTGCCCCTGCTGCCCCAAAAATTCTCGAATCGCAGCCAACTCCTCCTGGGGGCCGACATCAGAGATCCCCATGATGGCGTTGCGAATCAACTCCGCCTGAGAATCATCCATCTGTTCCAACAAGGCATCTGCCACATCTCGATCCAGACTGGCTACCAAAACAGCGGCTTTTCGCATCGTTTCCACCTGATCGCTCAAAAGTTTCACCCTGCTTTTGCAATCCATTGATTGAGAACCCGGGCGGCATGATCCGGATCTTCTCGTACCAGATCGGTAAGCGTCTCGCGCAAAGCCGCATCCTCGTCTAACTCATTTGGCACCACCTCTCCGGCGTCGTTTGACTCACCCGTCGATGGGTAGATCCGATGGGCTGTCGCTACCGCGGCCTGCTTGCGACTGATCAATTGAACAATCAGCACTCCTAAAGCAGCAATGATCAACGCTACGGCTGCCGACCAATTTCTCAGTCGACTGCTGAGCCTCTGCCTCGTCGAAACGGAACTGGCAGTTTGAAGATCGTCGAAGGTTGTCACGGTCACGTTCAGCTGACGATGCTCATCGGGCATGGCGCCCAGAATCGCCGTCCGAATTCGCTCGTCAGCGTCGGCAGTCACCGAAGCCAACGTCCACTCACCCGGCGAATCCTCACGTTGTCGCTTGGCAAACAAGGAAGCGTAATAACTCCTGGGGACAATCACCGAGATGGCCACCTGCCCAAAAGAGCTCAAATCCAAAAGCTCGGCCGAAGCGGGAGCTTTCTCTGGCAATTGCAAACCAACAACCACTTCCGCCTGCGGTACCATCCGCAGCACCTTACGAACCTTGGCTGTGAGGGCTTCTTCCATCTCTTGAGCGCGTAACAGCAACAGATCTGCAGATTCATCAAGATCCACTGCCCCGCCGCCATAGGACCGGCCCGAGCCCAAAACAGTGAGATTCACATCATCGATCACCATCCCGGCACGTGCCGACGCGACCATCCTGCGAATCGAAAGTACCTGAGGCCGACTTAATACTTCTTTGGCACCCTGAGGAGATGACTTTGGCAAAATACATACCGATGCGGTGGTGATCCGAGAGCGTTTCAATCCGCGTTCCTCGATCTCATCATAATGGACATATGCGTCATCGATTTCAGGCATCGTCCGAATTGCGAAGGCCAAATCCTGCTCCAAAGCCCGCAACAGTTTACTGCGACGTTCAGATTCTCGTTCTAATAATCCCGTCGATTGGATCGCTGCATCTTTGTGATCAAAAGCCCTTGGGTATGCCGAGTTATCGGCAAGCGCTTGCAAAAACCGATCGGCTTGTCCCGTCGGGACATGTATGTTTCCATCCAGCATCGAATAGCCGCTAAGTTTTGCTTTCGCAAAAGCTGCGGTCATCCGATCCAGCTCCTGAGTCGACAGATTGCGAGTCTGGTACAACACTTCGGTTTTCGCTGGAGAGCCGTATCGCGAGGAACCAAGTACAGTCACCCCCGTAACGATGACGACAACCAAGATCGCAACTCGCCAACCAGCCGAAATTTCGCTGAATTTGGACGACCAAAACACCGTTTGTCGTCGCCACTCATCGATCCGCGTATTCATACTCAACGCTACCGATCATTCAAAATGACAAACAAAACAAGTCAACATCCTGAGGATTCCGCATCTACAAAATGCTCCCTTAATCATCCAAGCAACCCAACAACGTCAGGCAGCAGCACGTGAACGATTCGGCCAAGGCAACAGTAAGGTACGAGCGAGACCACCTTGGGGACACGACATCGTGTCAATTTGCAAGCCAGATCGTGCGGCGATCCCTTGCCATGTTTTTAGCTGAGACGGCTGATTGACGCCGCCTCCAAACGCAAAACTCGAATCCGATACCTCAATCTCAATACCGATCGAACCAATCACCGCAATCACATCCAACTGCCCGCCTTCGGGCATCGCATTCAAACTGTCCTCAATCAGATGTGCGAGAATCTCCTGGGTAAGCTGCGGACTCACGATCGCTCGGAGTTCAGCGTCCACATCGACAATCGACTCGATACGTTGCTGCTTCATCCGAGCCTCGAAGGCTTGACAAGCGCGCTGCACCATTTCACGGACGTTTATCTCAACCGGACTGTCCTCGGGGCGCGACAAACTCGAAACGGTATCGACTGGGGGTCGGATCACGGACGCACGAAATGGAATCTGGTTCAACGTTTCAACTCCTCGTCTTACGGTACAACTCGCACCTGAATTGAGACAAAAGCGGGCAATTTGTAACGCCAATGGACAAACGTGTCAACGCGTTCTGAAACCCCCTTTCATCCACTAACGCCAAGGCAACGCGGATGACATTGACAAGAATGGCGAGGTAAATCAACCGATGCGATCGAGAACACCGGTCAAAGTGGAAACGGAGCATCCGCATTAGCAGATCGTAACGCGGCTGTAAAACCGAAGAATCAGTTTTCTTCGAAGCGGAGATATTCGGGTGCTGACTCCGAGCAGCTGTCGACTCCCGTGACAATCTGCATCATCCAAGCATCTAGATCGCTCAGCATCTGAGTCGTCAATTCATGACCACAGGGATACTGTCTCAGGTTCAAAGAGAGCCCTGCAATATGAAACAAGCGCAGCTCTTCACAGATCTGACTGACCGGATACTGCTCACTTTCACGACCATAGCCGATCAGCATAGGCAAGCTGCGTGCTTGAAGCAAATTCGAGAGCGGATTATTTCCGGTGGGAACGGGCCCTCCCAAGGAAGCCACTCCAGCAAACCGGTTCGGTGCCGCCAATCCCAAGCGAATCGCCATCGTTCCCCCACAATCGAAACCGGCCAGGAAGACCCGTTTGGGAGCGATGTTGAAACGATTTTTCGCCAATTGAACACACTCGTGAACACGCGACATGGTTTCCACGATGCCATGGGCATCCTGCGACCATACCGAGGCAAACTCAGACTCGCCCTGCTCCGCAGCTTTCGCTGGAGGCCATCCGGGCGCGACACCAACATAATTGCGCATACTAATATGCGGCATCACCTGCTTGAGTTGCCGATGCCCGTCACTCGGTCCATGCAACCAGACGACTAAGGGATAAGCATAGTTGGGCTCATAGTGCAGGGGCACGAAAAAGCTGTGTTCGACAGCTTGCTTCGAATTCGATCCCGTCGTGGAAGTTCGATTTGTGGATAAAGAGTTGGTGTTTAAATCCTGATCAAGCATCTGTATGCGATTCATCGAATTCGATCGACCTTTGTCTTTCTCGAACTGCCAAAGATGCTCACGAGACGCTCGTATCCACGGTGTGGTGAGCAATCCTGGTGAGAGCCTCCGAGGATCACTGCGTGATCCCACTTTGTTCCGCGACCAATTCTTGGCACACGTTTTGTAAGCTCGCCTTTCAGCCGCCGAACGGGTGTGGACTCTACCCCAATCGCCGCGTGTCTGTCAATGCGGCGTGGTCGGAGTGGACCGATCCCCACAATCTAACGCTGGCATTGCTAGCCGCGATTACAATTCGAGTTAGAGCGGACCCTTTACTTTACTGCCAACTCTTCAAGATCGCTTCGGTCACAGCAACCCGTTGGATTGATTTCGCCACTCCCGTTTCCTCGCACGCATCGACAATCGTGCCATTCAGGCGCAGGTCGTGGGAGGCAACTTCAAAATGGGTTGGCCGAAAGGAAAGCGTCGTCTCTTGCACACGATCAACGCGTCGGCCGAGAATACTGTCGTGCGGTCCTGTCATCCCGATGTCACACTGAAATGCCGTTCCGTTTTTCAAGATCTGCTCATCGGCTGTCGGCACATGGGTATGGGTCCCGAGAACGGCCGTGACGCGACCGTCAAGATATCGGCCCATCAGCTGCATGTCGCTCGTCGCTTCCGCATGAAAGTCGAGCCAGCGAATCTTAATCTCAGTGGGAATCTCCTCCAAAACTCGGTCAGCAGCTGTCCAGGGACAATCTACAGGCCGCATAAAGACGCGTCCTAGCAGGCTAAAGACGGCGATTTGCACACCATTGCGACCGGTGGCCGTCGTCCAGTTTTTTCCTGGAGCAGTCGCCGGAAAGTTTGCCGGCTTCACAATGGGTTCGTCCGCTTCGAGAATCGTCATGATTTCTCGGCGGCGATAGATGTGATCGCCGAGAGTGATGCAATCAACACCGGCGTCGATGAGTTCACGATAGATCTGCGGAGTGATCCCGGAACCACCGGAGGCATTTTCACCGTTAGCGATTACAAGGTCGAGCTCTTCGCGTTGCTTCAAAATCGGGAGGCATTGAGAAACAATTTTGCGTCCAGGTTTCCCAACGATATCCCCGATGTGCAGAATTCGCACGTGGATGTCTCTCTTTGCAGATCTTTTTCGACAGAACAATTAGCAATTAACGAGCAATCTCAGTGAACCTTGATTCACGCACAACGGTAATCTTGATTTCTCCAGGATAGGTCAAACGTTCTTCGAAAGCTTTCGCGATATCGTGGGAGATTTTGGACGCCGCCTCGTCACTTGTCTCCCTTGCATTGGCAATGACGCGCAACTCACGTCCCGCTTGAATGGCAAACGCTTGGTCAACACCGCTAAACTCGTTCGCGATCGACTCCAATTCTTCCATACGTTTGATGTATCTTTCCAACGTTTCACGTCGAGCCCCCGGTCGTGAAGCACTGCAAGCATCGGCAGTTGCAACAAGCACCGTGTAGGGGTGTTCAACAACGATCTCATCATGATGTCCCAAGGCAGCATGCACGACCTCCGGACCTTCGCCCGACCGCTTGAGCAAATCGGCACCAATCTTCGGATGTCCACCTTCCATCTCATGATCTGCCGCTTTCCCGATGTCGTGCAACAAACCACAACGACGAGCGATTTGGCCATCAAGTCCGACCATTTCAGCGAGCATGCCGGCCAAGAAGGCAACTTCGATCGAATGCCGCAGCACGTTTTGGCTGTAACTTGTGCGAAAACAAAGTCGGCCAAGCATGCTCACGATGCGCGGATTCAAACCATGTACATCGGCCTCATGTGCCGCCTCTTCCCCCTGCTTCTCGATGTACTGCTCAATTTCTTTGGTCGTTTCAGCAACAACCTCTTCAATTCTGGAGGGATGAATCCGACCATCCGCAATCAGTTTGATCAATGATTGACGTGCGATTTCACGTCGCACAGGATCAAAGGCACTTACGATCACCACACCGGGGGTATCATCGATGATCACATCAACACCCGTCTCTTTTTCAAAAGATCGGATATTACGGCCTTCTCGTCCGATGATGCGTCCCTTCATTTCATCGTTGGGAATATCCACGCTACTGGTGGTCGATTCGGCCGTATGAGCTGCGGCATAACGTTGCAGCGTGGTGATCAGCAGTTCGCGGGCTTTCTCGCGACAGGTTTCCTCCACCTTTTTTTGGTGACGCATAATGATGGCACCCGTTTCCTGTTGCAGCTCTTTCTCAAGCATTTCCAACAGGCGACCGGTCGCCTCGTCGCGATTCAAACCACTTAGCTCATGCAACGTTTGTCGCTGCAAGTCCAACAACTTTCCTAAATCGTTATTGCGTTTATCGGTATCGTTAATCTTTTCCGTTAGGCGGCGTTGGGTCGCCTCGACGATCCGCTCCTGCTTGCGGAGATGCTCGGTCTGCTGCTCCGTGGCTTCCTGCCGTTTGTCAAGCGAGCGTTCTCGATCACGCAATTGGTCGCGGCTCTTGTTCAACTCGCTATCCATATCGGCTTTTTGCTGAATACTTGCCTCCTTGATCTCCAGCTCCGCCTCCTTCATGCGATTTGTTGCTTCGACACGTGCGCTACCCAAAATCAATTGAGCTTCCGACTCGGCATCTCTCCTTCGTAAACGATCAAGGAGTTTCACGAACAGAAAAGCGAGCGTCGCTCCGACCACACTGCTGATCGCTCCGACTACGACGGGATGCATCACCCTTCTCCTTCTCCAATTATCAGGATATGTCTGAAGTCATGATCGAACGCGGAGAAGCCGCTGCCCAGATAATTGAGCGAACAACAAGCCCGTGCGAAGAAGAAAATCGCGACGGATTCAGCGAGACTTTGACGGAGAACGAGCCCAACAATTAACGCAAATACCGCGTGTGTGTTATCCATAATCGCGCAGGGTGTGCGCGCAAGCCAACGATGTTCCAATGAACTTTTTGAGGCCAAAACGATGGAGCCAATGGGAACACCAACATCCACCGCCATTCAAGCTGGCGACGGACGCAACCAAAAAGATAATGGCAATCCCCAAGGCTGTCGTACAAAAGATCTTTCAGCAGCCACCGGCTGTGCTCCAACGTCTTGACCACCAAGAGGCAGCATCGGCACAGGGACTGGATCAACCAGACGCACAACAAAATCACACAACGTTCAATCAACGTTTGTTGGTTCAAGGCTTGTTTCCCGATCATGTTTCCATGTCGTTGCTGAACCGTCCGATCACCCGCTAACCGCGACGATCGACTGTTACTAATTCTGTAGTCTCAAAGAGGTTGAAACGAACGAACACCTCAACCCCCAGAGCTACTATCGTAACAAAGCGGGGGTGATCTGCAACGCGGCGGGTCGCTTGTCGATACGTTTTTTAACAGCCGAAGAGGGCTCAACCGTTAATCTCGGCTTCCTTACACAATCGGCACCAGACCCACCGGCGCGGCAGAAAAGAAAACGAACCACTACCGCATCAACCGCCTTTCCTAGGTAAACCCCCTAAAAGATTTAATCGATTAATTCCAACGGCGAGCCGTGAAAATGGCCATCAGCCGACCCAATCACTCGGAGCGTTCTTGACTTCGTGGACAAGGAGCCTTACCACGGCGAAAGATGCAAATCCCTCGTAACGGGCTCCTCGGCCCCCAAACTCGGTTACCCCATGTCTGCTGACGATTCAAGTGAAACGGTCAATCACCACTTTGCCGAGCGACTCAAAGCCGATTGGCCACCGGCAAACTGGAATAACTCGAACGTGATTATTGCCGTCTCGGGCGGCCCCGACAGTACGGCACTTTTGCATGGAATTTCGCAACTACAGCCACACCGAGAACGCCTTTTCGCAGCCCATTTCAACCATCAACTCCGCGGGGAGGCTTCCCTTGCAGACCAATATTTTGTGGAGGCTTGCTGCCGCAAGCTGCAAATCCAATGCGTGGTTGGCCTTGCCGATCCAAGCGAGTTTGAGCAGCATCGATCGGGAGAAGGTATCGAGTCGGCAGCCCGCCAACTTCGCTATCGTTTTTTAACCACCACGGCCAAAAAGCTGGGGGCCCGCTTCATTACCACCGGCCACACGGCGGATGATCGAATCGAAACCGTTCTTCATCACATCCTGCGCGGAACCGGATTGGCGGGGCTTGCAGGCATTCCTCGAGTTCGAGTGATCCACGAGGCGGTCACGCTCATCCGACCGCTATTGTCAATGCAACGATCCGACATCCTGGAGTACCTGAGTGATTTAGGAGAAGAACCACAGTTCGACGAGGCCAACCTCGAAACCTGCTTTACGCGCAATCGCATTCGCTTGAATCTGCTGCCTCAATTGGAACGAGAATTTAATCCCGAAGTCCGATCCGCGCTGCTTCGATTGGCGCAAATCGCCGAGGAGGCCCAATCTACCCTGCACCAAATCGCAGCGGACCTACTCGATGCGGCCACAGAAAAGATTGCCTCAAACGAAACCACCCTTAATACCGCCTATTTTGAATCAATCTCAGACCATTTGCGGCGAGAATGCTTTGTTTGCCTCTGGCAACGCCAGGGGTGGCCCTTGCAATCCATGCAGTTTCGTCACTGGCAACAATTGGCCGATCTCTCCAGTTCGAGCGGTTCCACCAGCTTCTGCCAGTTTCCGGGGGGGATTTCTGGACAGCGTATCGAGAATTTGCTGCGGCTCACGGCAACTCGTTAGTTGCCCAATTTTGGTTTACACGATATGCCATCGCGGTATACTATGCGGCTTTATCGTGCGAAGGGGTACTGTGAAGGCGGCTGCACCCAACCAAAGCGAAATCCATACCTTGTCGAATCAGAGGTTCGACGAGACGGCCTACGGCCTGGCTAGATGGCGGTCGCTTTTCAACCCGTTCAGTTTCAATCTGCCATGGCCCATATCACGGAGGAATCAAGGTCTTTAAAGATGGTTCAAGGTCAAGCTGAAATCACCGCACCGAATGCGTACCGATTGATACACGCCGAATTCGTTGCTATTCACCGTATCTCAGCTCGGACAGATGAGCGGTGTGCCGGCTTCACCGGTCTTCTTGTCTTGAGATCATTGTCGGCGGCATGATTGTAGACAAGATGTATGGTTTTGATCGATGTACTGTTTGGCAGAATACTGTTTGGCAGAATTCAAATCACCTTTGGGCGACTCAACAACTCTTACACCAACCATTCGACTGAGATTTTCGGAGCCCGCTTCCACTGCTTTATTAAAAATAGGTAACCAAGCATGTCAGATACAAACGCGAACCAGACCGAACAAGAAACAAACATGTTTTTGTTTTGGGGCTGCTTCATTGCACTTATTACAACAGCATTCGGATTCATTACCCGGATGTTTCTATTGGATGACCCAGCGATTATCGAAACGCTAGGACTCGATCCCGCACAAGTCGGTGCCTACAAGGGGATTCAAGTTTGGCCCTTTGCTTTGAGTATCATCATTTTCAGCCTGATCATCGACAAGGTCGGCTACAAGTTCTCCATGGTGTTCGCCTTCATCTGTCAGTTTATCTGGGCAGTGATGGGCGTTTTCGCGCTGTCAACACTCGACTCCGATCCAGAAAGAGCCAAACTTCTCATCTATTGGGGTGGACTGATTCTCGCGTTGGGCAACGGAACCGTTGAGGCGTTTATTAACCCTGTCGTTGCCACAATGTTCGATAAAGACAAAACCAAATGGTTGAACATCCTGCACGCAGGATGGCCCGGAGGCTTAGTCGTCGCAGGTGTCCTGACCATTGTGATGGAATCGATGGATCTTGAATGGAAATACAAGCTGGCGACGATCGCCATTCCAGCAGTGATTTATTTCATCATGCTGATCAAAGTCCAATTCCCCAAACAAGAACGTGTTGCAGCGGGTATTAGCTATAAGGAAATGCTCTCCGAATTCGGCATCTTAGGAGCTGCCGTTGTGGGCTTCTTGGTGACGCTCCAACTCATGGACTTTTTCCCAGACGGAAACAAAGCGATTTTCATCGGGATTGGTGTCGCCATGGTTGTGTCTTTCGGCGTGTACACGAAGAGTCTTGGCCGTCCTCTGATGTTTGTTTTGATTCTGATCATGATGCCTCTGGCGACGACCGAAATCGGCACCGATGGCTGGATCTCGGGTATTATGACGAATGCGGTGACATTCCACGCTGGGTGGATTTTGGTTTACACATCATTCATCATGATGGTTTTACGCTTCTTCGCCGGTCCCATCGTGCACAATCTTTCTGCCCTGGGACTCTTGATGGTTAGTTGCGTCTTGGCAATCGCAGGCCTGTGGTCTCTTTCTATCGCAGAAGGAGTCGCAATCGTTTTCGCAGCAGCAACGTTGTACGCCCTCGGAAAAACCTTCTTTTGGCCGACCATGCTCGGTATTGTCTCGGAGCAAACACCTCGAGGCGGCGCCTTGACCCTGAATGCGATTTCAGGAATCGGAATGCTGGCTGTCGGCACCCTCGGCTTTCCCCTCATCGGCGCGCTTCAAACCGACAAAGAATTCGAGGCGGTTAAACCGTACATCCAAAACGTCAAAGAGGGCGATGTACTGACCGAAAAACGCATCTACGAGATTATCAAATACAAAACTCTGGATTTAGAAAAAGTTGATGAGTTGGTAGTCAGCAAGGCACCCGATGCAGATCGAGCCAAGCTCAAAGAAGAAATCGAAAAGGCCAGCGCTGGAAGTGGACAAAAAGCACTTGCCAGCATGGTGATTTTTCCGCTGATCATGTTGTTCTGCTACATCCTGATTTGGTTCTACTTCAAATCAAAGGGGGGCTATAAGCCAGTGTCCCTCAGCGACGGACATTAATGAAGAGTCTGCCCGATTCATTCGTTTCCAATCTGGAAAGCTTGAAAAAGGCTGGCACCTTTCATCAACTCAAGGGACTCCCATGCGGAGTCCCTTTTTTTTTCTGACCACCAAATTCAGTTATGAGAACTCATCTTTTGAAAGCACCCGACTGTCACTCGCAATGTGACCCATTGGGGTGAGTGTTTTGTGCCGTTCCAACCAACTGCAATTCGCTCGGCTTCACGCTCGATCGCATGACACTCCGTTCGGATGCAATGATTCTGACAGAAATGGCAATCATGCTCCCTATCGCTAGCACTCTACTTCAAATCGGTGGAGGGTGATCAACCAAGCTCGATCGAGCAAGAAGATGCTCAAACATCAACAGCAGTGGCAAACAAGATGCCCCTAAGCCATCCCCACGGAGAGCGACTTTTTTTGCGTCCCTTTCCCCGGCTAAGTTTGCGCCCATTTTTTTCGATCCGGCCAAGTTGGTCCCCGACTCGATGAATTGCCACCGTAATTGATCGCTTCGGCCGTCCAGCGGACGCTATCAATGCTGAGACATCACTCCAGGCCGTCTTGACGTCTCGGTCTCTCTCCAATTACCATCCCCCGCCAATTTGTCGTGAATCAAGGACATTGAATCACGACGGAACACACTGACAACCACATTCCACCACCAAGGAACCGACCCATCATTGGGCGATTAATACGATTCTGTTGGTCAATTCTTTCGTGGCTAGCGCTCATCGGGCTTGCCGCTGCAGTTCTTGGTGCGCTGTACCTCTACCACTATGGCGAAGATGAGCTGCGAGCCCATTTGCTCAAAAAGCTCAACGATCACTACCCTGGCATGTCGATCAGCATCGGCTCCACGGAACTGATTTCCAATCAGGGCATTCTGATCCGCAAGTTTTCCATCTCGCAGCCGCATCCTGATTCGGGTGAGCTATCCTCTTTGATTTTTGTCGATCAGATCAAGGTTCAATGCGACCCGGCATTGGATGACCTATTACAAGGTCGTATTAGCGTCCAGAACGTCACCGTCGACGGCTTGTCAGCGCAGTTAATTCGTGAGCGAGACCAAAGCTGGAATCTCTCCAAGCTTTTGCCGCTACCGCGTTTCAATCCTGAACAGATTAAACTGCCGACGTTGACAATCGTGAATGGCACCATCGAAGTCACCGATCTTTCACGGTCGCAACCCACGATCAAATGCGAAAACGTCGATTTACAGGTGAACCTCACTCGAGTGTTGGATGATCTGCAACAGCCCACCGAACATGTGATTGCGATGTTCTCGGGTAAGTTGGCGACTCCATTTTGTCGTCATATCGAGCTTGAAGGTGCGGCAACAACCGCGCATGGAGGTTGGCAAGTTTCGGGCAACATGCAGGAAATCGAATGGTCACCGGAACTGGCGACCACCTTACCATTCGCTATGAGCGAGGAAATCCAATCCGGGCTGCGAGCCGAGGCTCAGGTTACCTTTCATGTATCGAGAGCATCTGCAAACGCGCCGCCCCAATTTGAGCTTGACGGGATTGTGACACAAGGCCAATGGCATCCACCTCGTCTCCCCCAACCGGTTACCAACGTGACGGGGGAATTTCAAGTCAACAATCAAGGCGTGGTCGTTCGTCGACTGTCAGCAAGTTTAGGTGAAGGTCGGATTCGGACCGAACTGCACATTAACGGATTCGACTTCCAACACCCCTATGCATTTTCGTTAACAGCAAAAGAATTCCCGGTGACACGACGATTAATCGAAGCGTTACCCCAATCACTTCAAGCAACGTGGGAGAAATATCAGCCAATTGGAACGGTGAGTGGCCAAATCCAGATCACCCACGACGGCCGCACCACGGATTATGATGCGGACGTAACATGCCACAACCTCAAGCTGACTCATTACAAATACCGATATCCGATCACTAATTGCCAAGGCCATGCGAAATTTCGTGATGGCGTTTTCGGTTTCAATCTCGAAGGGCTCGCCGGAACAACTCCCATTACAATTAATGGATCGATGCGTAATCCGGGACCGCAATCGCTTGGCTATTGCGAAATCAGCACGCGAGGCTGGAAACCGATTGACGACATGTTGATTCGAGCGCTGCCCCCCAAAGCGCAACAATTCGCCCACAAGTTACAGCTGAGAGGCAATGTGGGCTTTTGGATTCGCTTGGAGCGGGAAGACCCCTCGCTGCCGGCCCCCAAACCTCATTTAATCGTGGCGCTCAATGAGGGCTGGATCAACTATGAGATGTTTCCTTATCCGATCAGTGACATTCGCGGTCGCATTGTTCTTAAGAATGGGAACTGGAAAATCGAGGAAGAATTCAAAGGCTGGAACGACGGATGTGAAATTCGATGCCAAGGCGGTTGGGACGCCGCTTTGACCGACCGACCGCTTAAGCTCGATTTTTTCGCAAACAATGTCACACTTGACAACGAGCTCAAACGAGCCTTGCGGCCCAACGCTCAACAAGTCTGGGACGGCCTCCGACCGCATGGAGCACTGGAAGAGCTCAAAATCCAACTACGAATGTCGGATCGTTCCCCTGACATTTCTCTCGACATCAACGCGTTACAACGTTCGACAAAGAATCGCCCCGAGCAACGACAAGAGTTAGCCATTCAACCGACTTGGTTTCCTTACCGCATGGGAGATGTCAGCGGACTCGCCCACTGGCGTGACGGAGAGCTTACCGTGCAACGACTTGTTGCCAAACACAACGATACAACGTTGCGAGCTAATCTAAGTGGAACCACTTCGGCCACGGGCGCCTGGCAAATCAACCTGACTGATGTTGCCGTCGACAATCTCCAACTGGACAACGACCTGACCCATGCACTGCCCAAACGCGCGTCCAGCGCAATCAATCAGATTGGTGCCAATGGCCTGTTCGCTATCCATGGCGCGGTAATCTTCGCCAAGAAACATGGGGACGCACCGCTCGAATCCAGCTGGGACGTCGCCCTGCAATTGGAACAAGCGAGTCTGCATGCAGGACAGCCTTTGACGAATATTTTTGGCGAGATCAACCTGCGAGGTAGCGGACTGGGACAGCAATTTTGGTCACGCGGAGTCGTGAACATTGATTCGATGCTCTGTCGCAACATTCAGCTGACTGAGCTTCAAGGACCGATTTGGCTCGACTCAACTCGGCTCGCAATCGGTCGACGTGTGCCGCCAGCCGATCGCCAAGCTCCCAGCCAACCTTTGCTCGCCAAATTGTATGGCGGCCGCATCGCTGCCGATCTCGAAGTGACGCTGGCAGAGCATGCGAATTTTGCCACCCGCATTCAAATCAACAGCGCCGACGTCGCAACCATGGGACGTGATCTGCAAATCGGATCTGGTAATCTCTCAGGAAAAGCCTTTGCTGAACTGGTCATGACTGGCTCCACTCGCGGAAAACATACTTTCAATGGACAAGGCTCTCTACAACTTCGAGATGCCAACATGTACGAACTGCCTATCGTCTTAGCGGTGCTTAGCCGCATGAGTTCAGGAAAGTCAGACAACACCGCCTTCACGAACAGCGATATCGCATATCGTATTAGTAACGGCTACGTTTACTTCGATCGTTTCGACCTGAGCGGTGATGCCATCACCTTGAAGGGCATTGGCGAAATGAGTCTAGAACGCAAACTAAATCTCGACTTCTACAGTATCGTCGGCCGCGAACAGCTTTGGAGCCCAATCGTACGACCCTTCTTGGGCGAAGCCAGTCGCCAATTCCTGCAAATCCATGTTGATGGCACGCTTGACAATCCCGTCACAAGACAAGAGGTACTGCCGGGCCTGAATGAAACGCTGCAACAATTGTTCCCGGAACAGATCGCCCCAACGCAGGAATCCCGCACGTCGGCCAGTCCAAGCATTCTCGGACGATGGAAATGACCAATCGGTTGGCTTCAACCTGATCCCATCCCCGTTTTGGCTCGTGCAGTGTTGGCTGATCAGCGAGTCGACATTTACTCAGACGGTATTGCGTTGAATGGTCGAAAGCATTAAACGGACTGCTTGGTAGGCCGCGCAAGGATGCTAGCGGTCGCCCTCTCATCCTTGTTTTCGATTAAGGTCACTCGAATGACAACGGGCAAAAAATCATTCACCACCAAGCTTGGCGGTTTACTGGCTTCCGCAGCGGTGCGAACATGGATGAATAGTCTCGATATCCAAGGTATTCTCTATGACCCGACAGTGGATCCAGTCCGAGACGATTTCCACGGTCCGGTCATCGTCGCCTTCTGGCATGAATGTTTACTGGCTCCGTTTTTTTTGCGAGGGCGGACTAATTCGGCAATATTAACGAGCCGCCATCGTGACGCAGAATGGCTCTCCGAAGCGGCTCGGCACTTGGGTTTTGTCACCGTTCGCGGGTCAACGAACCGAGGCGGCGCCAAAGCACTACTCGAGTTGATACGGAGTCAAGGGACGTGCAACGTCGGTATCGCCTGTGACGGGCCCCGAGGTCCTCGGCGGAAATTGGCCCAGGGACCGGTTTACCTCTCGTCAAAATTACAGATCCCATTAATCACCTATGCAGTCGGTTTTGATCGCCCTTGGCGAATGCCAACCTGGGACCAATTCGCAATCCCCCGCCCCTACTCACGGGCGCGTATTCTAGTCAGCCCTCGCTTACAAATCCCGGCTAATTTGGATCGTGCAGGACTGGAACATTACCGTCAACGAGTCGAGCGATTGCTGCAAGGTTTGACCAAGGATGCCGAAGTATGGGCTGCCTCCGGACGACGCATGCAAGGACAACAACCAATTCACGCTCGGCCGGCGTCGGCCAAGCATCACGGCCGAATTGGAACCGCCTCCGTTTCCTTGCGTAACAATCGGCTGTATGAGGCAAAATCAAAAGCCGCCTAGCAGGCCCAACCAACGGTTCGACCGCTTGGATGGAACGCCCCCTGTGGCAGGCGACGGCTTGGTTTCGTATTCTTAAATCATGAACTCATCTTTGTTTCCAACCTCGGATTCCGCAGATTCCCGTCAGATCATCACGGTCTCCGCGCTAAATTCGCAAATCCGTGACTGTCTGCAGGGTTCGTTTCCCAGTGTGTGGGTCAGCGGCGAAGTCACTGATCTAGCACGCCCTCAGTCTGGACACATTTATCTGTCATTGAAGGATGACCAGGGGCAACTCAAGGCCGTAATGTGGAGAGCGACTGCCAGCCGCTTGGGCTTTGATCTGCAAGATGGCATGCAAGTGCTCTGCCAGGGACAGGTCGACGTTTATCCGCCACGTGGCACTTACCAATTGATCATTCGCAAGATCGAACCTCAGGGCCTAGGCACACTCCAACTGGCATTGCAAAAATTGCGAGACCGGTTGGCTGCCGAGGGTTTGTTCGAACAAGTCAACAAGAGAGCCCTGCCCCGATTTCCGCGACATATTGCGGTCGTCACCAGTCCCACGGGTGCAGCGGTGCGAGACTTTATGGAAGTTGTGAAACGGCGTTGGCCTGGCAGCCATGTCACGGTCGTCCCGACACGGGTTCAAGGCGAGGGTGCTTCCGATGAAATCGTCAATGCGATTCGCATCAGTCAAGAATTGCGACCGCGGCCGGACGTCCTCGTTGTCACCCGAGGTGGTGGCAGCCTCGAAGATCTATGGAGCTTCAACGAGGAAGCCGTTGTTCGGGAAATCTTTGCTGCCACGGTTCCGGTTGTCTCTGCCATTGGGCACGAAATTGACGTAACGTTGGCAGATCTCGTGGCCGACGTCCGCGCACTCACTCCCACCGAAGCGGGTGAGCGCGTCGTGCCATCCAGTGCGGATGTCGCCGCTGAATTGCACAACCTGCTCGATCGCATGAACGGCTGCATGAGCTTGCGTTTTCAAACACTCAAAGCACGCCTCGACGGGCTTGCATCCCGTCCCGCGTTAATGCGACCAGAACAGCCGATCATTGACCTCACGCAACGCGTTGACGAATTGTCCGATCGCATGTCGCGCGGATTAGAATCCAAATTATCAAAGACGCGAGAGCAATTGGGCCACTTTTCGCAACAACTCGACGCCCTGAGTCCGCTTGCCGTTCTCAGTCGTGGCTATAGCCTGACTCAACGAGCCGACGACGGTAGATTGATCCGTGAAACTAGCGAGCTCAAGGAAGGTGATGTTCTCTACACCCGATTGGGCCACGGGGCGGTCACGAGTCGTGTCACATCCATGGAAGCCGCTGTTGATAATGCCCCAAGTAAATAACGCCAATTAATCGTTTTCCCCAGCTAATTATGAGCAAAACCACAAAAGCCAAACGAAAATCAAAGCCCAAGCAACCCGAACTCAGCTTCGAGGAATGCCTGCTTCAATTACAGCAGATCGTTCAACAACTTGAGCAAGGAGAATTGGGGCTCGCCGAATCACTCCAACAGTACGAGGACGGAGTTCAGCATCTAAAACAGTGCTATCAGGAGCTGGCCAAAGCAGAACGGCGAGTAGAACTATTGAGTGAAATGGCAGAGGACGGCACGGCGGTCACCGAACCGTTCGAGGAGTCAGCGATGACCCTAGAGGAAAAAGCGGCAGCGCGAGGTACGCGGAGAACTCGTAAAAAAAGCAAATCCAAAGCTCAAGATACCGGTTCTGTGTCAGAGGGTAACATAGACGGCTCGCCCGGGCTTTTCTAGAATGGGGGCGGCAGCTCGACTCGCGGCCAAATATTGGCGGAAAGGAACTGGTAGGAAGGCACACGGAAAGTGCCTTGGAAGCTGAAAAACAGTTTTTGGGTAGTTTACCCCAACCACCTCATTTCCAGTTGCAGTAGGACAACGAGACTCCCCATGTCGGACATCACGACAGACGAATTCTTGCAAAATGCATCCCGATTACGAGATCGAGTCAATGAACAGCTCGAGCAGTTCGGCAGCTTGGGGGACGGCTGTCCCGAGCGTTTACAACAAGCAATTCACTACAGCTTAATGGCACCGGGCAAGCGTCTCAGGCCACTCATGGTGTTATACGCAGCAGAAGCATGCGGTTCCCGTTACGAGGGAGCGATGCCTGCCGCCTGTGCCATCGAAATGGTCCACACCTACTCACTAATCCACGACGACTTGCCCGCGATGGACGACGATGACTTACGTCGTGGCCGTCCGACCTGTCACAAAGCTTTTGATGAAGCAACAGCCATCTTGGCTGGTGACGCCTTGTTAACACGGGCGTTCGAAATTCTTGCGGTTCATCAAAAGCCGGTCGAAGCCGCAAATTGGTGCTGTGCGGAACTAGCCGTCGCCGCCGGCGGCACGCAGATGGTGGGAGGACAAGCGGACGACCTGAATGCCGAAACACTCCCAGACGGTGATCTCGATCACCTGATCAGTATTCACCGGCGAAAAACGGGAGCAATGCTCACCTCGTCGCTCCGTATGGGTGCCATGACCGCCAATGCGACTGACGAACAATTACAGGGGTTAACCGCGTATGGAACTAAATTGGGGTTGGCGTTTCAAATTGTGGACGATCTACTCGACCAAGTCGGCGAAGAGGAAAAGATGGGAAAACGCGCCGGACAGGACTCAGATCGCGGTAAACTGACCTACCCTAGTTTGCTTGGCGTCAAAGAGAGCCAGCAACGTGCCAATACGCTGGTTCACGAAGCAATTTCAGATTTAGCACCTCTGAGGCTGCATGCGAGCCGCTTGGAGGCGCTCGCCAACTTTGTTGTGCAGAGGAACCATTGAACCGATGCAGAAGATACTACCCACGATTGAATCAGGCTTCGACCTCCATCAACTCTCAAATGCACAACTCAATCAGCTTGCCGTTGAAATCCGTGAGGTTCTCTGCGATCTCGTATCGGATCGAACCGCCCACTTTGCGTCGAACCTCGGAGTGGTGGAACTTTGCGTTGCACTTCATTCCAGCTTCGACTTTCGTTCCGATCGACTGATCTGGGATACGGGCCATCAAATCTACCCGCACAAGCTGGTGACCGGTCGTTTCCACCAGTTCGATTCGATGCGCACCCGCGGCGGCCTCATGGGCTACCCCAACCCGCACGAAAGCGAATATGACTTGTTCATGACGGGACACGCCGGCTGCAGTGTATCGACCGCTCTGGGACTTCGCAGCGGCGATCAGCTAATGGGGCAACAGGGTCGCCATTCCGTGGCTGTGATTGGCGATGGTGCCTTTCCGTCAGGCATCGTTTTTGAAGCCATGAACAACGCGAGCACTCATAAAGAAAAACTGCTCGTCGTGCTCAATGATAATAAAATGTCGATCTGCCCGCGCGTGGGTGGCATGGCCGATTATCTTGATCGTTTGAGAACCAATCCTTTCTACACGGGACTCAAATCCGAAGTCGTGCGAGTGTTGAACAAGGTGCCAGTGTTCGGTGATCCGGCCGAACGTTTCTTGGCACAGATCAAGGAAGCCGCCAAAGCGGGATTACACGGCGGTATGCTTTTCGAAGATCTGGGCTTCAACTACATTGGCCCGATCGACGGACACAACATTGTGTTGCTTCGAAAATACATGAACATGATTCGTGACATTCAAGGGCCCGTGCTGCTACACATCGTGACCGATAAGGGACACGGCTTCAAACCGGCAGAAGAAGATCCAGTATTCTTTCACACGCCGCCAGCCTTCCGTCAGGAGAACGGCCAAGCAATTCCTAAGCCCAGTTCGGCCGTTCCGGCCTACACGAACTTTGCTCGTGATGCAATTCTCGAACAAATGCAAAAGAATCCGCGGGTGACCGTGATGACTGCCGCGATGTGCCAGGGCAACAAGCTTGAACCGGTTCGCGATCAATTCCCCGATCGTTTTTTCGATGTGGGTATCTGCGAGTCGCATGCGGTCGCCTTTGCCGCCGGACAGGCGAAAGCCGGCCTGCGACCAATCGTCGATATCTACAGCACATTCCTACAGAGAAGCTACGACCAGATTTTCCAAGAAGTTGCGCTCCAAGATCTTCCCGTTACTTTCATGCTCGACCGAGCTGGACTGACAGGACCGGATGGACCAACCCATCATGGCGTCTTCGATATCGGCTACATGCGTCTGTTCCCAAATCTTGTTGTGATGGCTCCGGGCGACTCCTCTGACCTCACTTCCATGCTCGACTTCGCCTTGAAACACGATTCGCCCTGTTCGCTGCGCTATCCCAAGACATCCGCAACGACCATCGTGCTCGAACGTGCACCGGTCGAACTGGGGCGAGCGGAAATCCTTCACTGGGGATCTGATGGCGTGATCATTTGCTGTGGAACGCCTCTGAATGACTGCTTATTGGCACGCGACGAACTGGCTCTCCACGGTATCGATGTGGGCGTCGTCAACGCTCGTTTCGTCAAACCGATTGATCGGAATCTGATCAAGCAAGCACTTGAGGAATGTCCGTTCGTGGTCACCGTCGAAGAGGGAGCCTTGGCGGGTGGCTTTGGCAGCGCCGTACTGGAAACCGCTGCGGATGAAGCTCTCGACACCCGTCACGTAAGACGACTCGGCATCCCGGATCGTTTTGTCGAACACGGCCAGCGAGATGAATTGCTAGCTGAATTGGGGTTAGATGTCGCTGGGATCGTGCAAACCTGCCAAGAATTAACCGGGCAACTTCAGACCTAACCTGCCGGCGTTGTCGAAAAAAATTCGTCTCACCGAGGATCCGGCAATCATGAATGAATCGCGTCAAGAACCGAGCAACGCCTTGGCTGCTGCCAATCGCCGTCCATCCGTAATGCTGTTGGGTTCTGACCAGTCTTCAGTCAAAGCCGCTTTGAGTCGAATCCGCCCGATTCTGGCCGAACATGCCACGATTGTGCTCGAAGACTTCACTTTTCAGCAAGATTTAAAATCGATTGAAGCCGACTTTGCCTTGGTTCTGGGAGGCGACGGCACCATTCTGCGGTCGGCTCGACAGATGGGCATTCGTCAACGGCCCGTGCTTGGAGTCAATCTTGGCAAACTAGGCTTCCTGGCAGACTTGTCAGTTGACGCGCTCATCAAAGTTTTTGCAGATGTGTGTGCCGGAAAATTTAGCGTCATCGACCACCTGATGCTGGCATGCCGTGTCGAACGGGATGGTCAACCGATTATCGATCGCCTCGGCCTCAATGAAGTGGCCGTTCTGGGGGGTCCACCTTACTCAATCATGGACGTCGATCTTTACGTTGACGCAGAATTGGTGACGACTTATAGTTGCGACGGCTTGATCATTAGTACGCCAGTGGGTTCAACGGCTCACAGCCTTTCTGCAGGCGGTCCCATCCTCAGAAAGAACCTGCAGGCTTTTGTGGTCTCGCCCATTAGCCCACACACACTGACTGTTCGCCCCGTGGTGGACACGGCGGACCGTGTGTACGAAATGGTTGTGAAGGAACCAAACGCTGACACTTCAGTTGTTGTTGACGGCGAGATGCTCCAAGTTTTGACACCGAGAGATCGAGTCATCGTGCGTCGCGCCGAACCTCAATTCCAACTGATCGAAGTTTCCGGCCACAGCTACTACCGTACGCTTCGCAACAAACTTGGTTGGGGCGGACGGATTCAACTCGTCCAGGACGACTAACCGTCAGCCTTTCGCATGGATGCAAAAAATGAAGTCACTCAACTTCGTCGCGATCACATTGTTTTGTTTGACGTTTCTTTCGTCTCCGCTTCACGTTCTTGCCGACGGCGATTCCAGTATTGCAGACGAACTTCGCGCTGCCAAAGAAGAGCTGACCAACGAGAGCTATCTGCTGCAGTATAAATATGCTGCAGAGGAGGTGATTCAATATTCAATTGAACACCTTGCGACTGTCGATACGACAATCACCGGCAACAATCAGAAAACCAAGCTTCGCACCAAATCGACGCGTTCGATCCATGTCAAAAAACCGACTGCCGAAGGTCACATGCAATTCGTCCACATCATTGACGATGTCGACATGTGGTCCGAGGTCGCTGGGCGCGAAGCTGTGCGATACAACAGCGCAACAGATGAAGTGCCGCCTCCGGAGTTCCAACAAGTCAAAAAAACGATCGGCATTCCACTCAGCACAATCACCATGGATGCTCACGGAAAAATCGTTTCCAGAAGCGACAACGTGGTTCACCCGGAATTTGGCCTCGGAGGACTATCAATCCCTCTGCCACGTCAAGAAATAAAAGTCGGCTACAAGTGGAGTCAACCGCTGGAGATCAAAGTTCGGCTCGAAGACAAACGCATCAAGACCATCAAGACACGGCAACTCTATGCGTTAGAAAAGGTGGAAACTGGCGTTGCGACAATCTCCGTCAAGACACAGATCTTGACTCCCGTCAACAACCCAAGAGTAAGATCACAGTTAGTGCAAAGAATTTCTCAAGGTCAGCTTCGTTTTGACCTGGATGCTGGCCGACTGATCTCTAAACAACTGGACTGGGATGAAGCGGTCGTCGGTTTTAGCGGCCCCGAAAGCAACATGAAGTATCTGGCGCGTTCGACAGAAACTTTGGTCGATTCGGACCGCACCGCCAAAAAGTCTGACACGAATGGCCGTCGCCAGAAATAGATTGGACGAAAAGCGGAAAAAAACAAAAAAAGCAGGTCCGAGAGTACGGCGAGAATCCATCGGCATTCAATGGTACAATCTTTAGAATGCTACGCCACACCTTCTACTATCTCACCGTTGTGCCAGGATTTTCCGTCTGCCTCATGGCAACCTTCATCCTGTCGTCGCTTCCTGCTGGAAACTGCTGCGGACAGGCTCCCGATTTTTCCGAGGAGCTGCCACGCATCCAACCGCTCGAGCCAGCCGAAGCTATCAAGAGTTTTCGGCTGCAGTCCGGATTCAAGATCGAACAAGTTGCCAGCGAACCTCTTGTCACCGATCCCGTCGCGATCGCGTTTGATGAGAATGGGCGCCTGTACGTGGTTGAAATGCGAGGATATTCCGAGGACGAAAAACTACAGATTGGCCGGATCCGTCGACTGGAAGACCAAGATGGCGATGGACAATTCGATCATAGCACGACCTACGTCGATGGCTTATCCTGGCCGACGGCCATCGCCTGTTACGACGGTGGCATTTTCGTCGCCGCAGCGCCGCATATTTGGTACTACAAGGACCAAGATGGCGACGGACGAGCAGATGAATCTCGAATTGTCTTTGATGGATTCGGTCGCACCAATGTACAGGGCCTGCTAAACACGTTTAAGTGGGGACTGGACCAACGTCTCTACGGCGCCACAAGCAGCAGCGGCGCGACCATCCAACGCACGAACGCGGCGCCAATTAATCTTCGCGGTCGCGACTTCGCCTTTGACCCTCGCACGGAACGACTTACGCCCATCAGCGGCGGCGCTCAGCACGGCATGTCGTTCAATGGTTGGGGAGAACGTTTTGTTTGCTCCAACAGTGATCACATCCAGTTCATTTGTTTCGAAGACCATTACATCAAACGCAATCCGTTCCTCGCACCTCCACCTACCCGACAAAGCATCGCATCAGATGGCCCGCAGGCCAACGTTTTTCGCGCCAGCCCCGTCGAGCCATGGCGTGTCGTCAGAACGCGACTGCGCGTCGCAGGGGACGTGCCGGGCCCGGTGGAGGGGGGTGGCACAGCAGCCGGATACTTCACCGGCGCCACCGGTGTTACGATTTATCGTGGGGACGCCTGGCCGCACGACGAATATGACTTGGCGTTTGTCTGCGATGTTGGCAGCAATCTAATTCATCGCAAAAAACTACATCGAACAGGAATTTCCTATCAAGCCAATCGCATTGATGAAGGTGACGAGTTCTTGACCTCTACCGACATCTGGTTCCGTCCGGTTCAACTGGCAAATGGCCCCGACGGAGCACTCTATGTCGTCGACATGTATCGCGAAGTGATTGAACATCCCAAATCGCTACCACCAGTCATCAAGCGCCATCTTGATCTGACCAGCGGTCGTGAACGCGGTCGTATTTATCGAATTATCCCCGAAAGTTTTTCTCAAGAGTCGCCGGCCAAACTAGGTAACTTAAGCAATCCACAATTAGCCGAATTGCTTGACCATCCTAACGGCTGGCATCGTGAGACCGCCGCGCGGTTGCTCTGGGAACGCAACTATAATTCGGCCGTTCCGATCCTGAAACGTCTTGTCACAAAAGCCGCGCATCCGGAAGGTCGGATTCGTGCCTTACGCTCTTTAAAAAGTGCGAAACAGATCAGCCCAACGCTGCTGCACCAGGCTTTATCCGACCCGCACCCGCAAGTCCGCCGGCACGCGGTCCAGTTGACAGAAGAGCTACTTCCAACCTCCTCAAGGCTGACCAGCAAACTTTGTGCGATGACGGACGACCCGTCGCTACTTGTCCGATATCAACTGGCTTTTAGTCTGGGCAGAATCGGCGTCGCAGATCGAATTCAACCGTTAAGCGAATTGGCGAAACAAGATGCCAAGTCTCGCTACATGCGAGCTGCGATTCAGAGCTCACTCGGTTCGGGCTGTGGAGCGATGCTTGCCCACTTGGCCAAAGACCGAAGCTGGTGTCAGCAATCAAACAACTTACCCCTGATCCAACAATTGGTAACACAAATTGCTCGTCAACAAACGGCGGGTGACATTCACGAATTAGAGCAATTGCTACAACGACTCCAACGCGAAAATGACGGTCTGGCAGCCACGATTCTAGCAAACCTCAATCCACCTGCCGAAAGTGAACTGGCCCGAACAATGACCACCGGTGTCTGGCTCCAGATTCGTGAGCAGATGCTGACAGAGGCGCGGCAATTCGCGCAGGATACCAACCAAACATCTGCCCAACGCGTCGCTGCCATCGAGCGACTATCACTGGGCCAATTGGTTGATCAGACACCGTTGCTCACCGAGCTGATTTCACCGTCCGAAGATCTTCGTGTGCAGCTGGCTGCCGTCAATACACTAACTCAATTCAATCACCCCACCGTGGCCAACATTCTCATTGAAGCCTGGCCAACCTGTAGCCCCCAATTGCGCCGTCAAGTTTCCGACAAACTGATGACACGAACAAGTTGGCAGGAGCAATTGCTTGAGGCGTTCGAGTCTGGACGCATCGCCAGCGGCGACATCGACCTACCTCGTTGGAAATCTCTCCTCAAGGATAACTCGCCGATTCTCGCTCGATTGAATCAATTAACGGTCTCTACCGCTACGAGTGCGGACCGGCACAAACTTCTCAAACAGTATCAAGCCGCCTTGCAGCAAACGGGTGATCCGCACCGTGGCAAAAAACTGTTTTCGCAACACTGCGCCCGCTGCCATAAGGCAGATGACACCGGCTTCGAAATTGGGCCGAATCTGGCGGCAATGAAAAATCGTGGCAGGCAGGCAATCCTGACGAATGTCATCCTCCCCAATCAAGAAGTGAACCCTCAATATTTGTCCTACACGGTGACGACACAAGACGGACGCGTTCTTTCAGGAATGCTCACTGATGAAACGGCCACCTCGGTCACCATACGTCGCGATCAAGAAAATTCAGACACCCTACTGCGGGTGGATCTTGAAGAGCTGCGAAGTACAGGGCGATCGCTGATGCCCGAAGGCTTCGAAAAAGAAATCGACCCGCAGGGCATGACCGATCTCATTTCCTTTTTGATGTCACTCAAGTAAATAAGATATGAACATCATCGAAAAGCAGCTACCTCTCAAAACGGTCCGACACGGAATCGGATTTTTGCTGGCAACGATCATTTGCTGCTGGCTGCCGCAAGAAAGTCCCGCCGCATGGCAAGCGGGCGTTGCACGGAAAGCGATTACCCCCAGCGAACCGATCTGGATGGCTGGCTATGCCAGTCGAGACAAACCAGCGACAGGCAAGCTGACGGAGCTGTGGGCGAAAGTCTTGGTTCTACGTGATGATGACGGCCAACAAGCGGCGCTAATTTCGCTCGACTTAATCGGTATTGATCGAGCATTATCGCAATCCATTTGCAACCAATTGAGTCGTCGTTATGGACTGCGCCGTGAGCAGATTGCCATCTGTTGCTCCCACACTCACACCGGCCCGGTTGTCGCAAAAAACTTGCGTCCTATGCATTTTGAAATGCTAACGGCCAAGCAACAGCAGCAGATCGACGGCTATGCAGACTATTTAGAGCAAACGATTGTTAGCCTCGTTGGGCAATCAATCGCGGATCTCAGACAGGTCGATCTCTTTTGGGGTGAAGGCCGAGCGAACTTCGCAGTAAATCGCCGCAACAATCCCGAGCAAGATGTACCACGACTGAGAACGGAAAATCAATTGGTCGGACCGGTCGACCATGCGGTTCCCGTTTTATCGATTCGGGACGGAGAGCAGCAAAAAGCAATTGTCTTTGGCTACGCCTGCCACGCAACAGTCCTCAGTTCATACGAATGGTCCGGTGACTATCCCGGTTTTGCACAAATCGAAATTGAAGCCGCTTATCCCAATTGTGTCGCCATGTTTTGGGCAGGTTGTGGCGCAGACCAAAATCCGCTCCCTCGTCGCTCAGTCGAACTCGCTAAAGAGTATGGAACCACTTTGGCAAAAAGCGTCATCAGCGCAGTCAATGGTCCATTATCAAAAGTGGCAGGTAAGCTGGAAACAACTTATGAAGAAATCGACTTACCGTTCGACGAATTGCCCACTGAAAAAGAACTCGAGGACGAAGCAACGTCGAAAAATCGGTATCTGGCGGCACGCGCACGAACCTTGTTGCAAAACATGAGGCAGGGCCATCCACTACCCCAAACCTACCCCTATCCGATCGCGCATTGGAAACTGGGGGATCAAGTGAGATTCGTACTACTGGGTGGCGAAGTGGTTGTTGACTTTGCAATAAAAACGAAGACACGATTTCCTGGAGCTTGGATCGCCGGTTACACCAATGACGTCATGGCCTATATCCCATCCAAGCGAGTTTGGCTCGAAGGTGGATACGAAGGCGCCGGTGCAATGATGTATTACGGTTTGCCAACCCGTTGGCACAGTTCTGTTGAGGACGTAATCCATGCCGAGATCGATCGTCAGTTAAAAGACGCAACTCCCAAGCAAAAGCCTTGATGGTGAAACAGGCCTGTGACGCCCCTCTCCGCCTCAACTGCCCACCACTCGCTTCGGAGCCAGATCGGAGACAAAACCGTCTAAATGGAGCCAGCAGCAAGTTAAAAAAGTAAGCCACGCCGTCGGGAGGATCAGTTCGCGCATCGCGAGACGACCAATTGGTTACATGGAAACAGCTTCAACTGCCTGCAGGCGCATCCACAGACTCCATTTGCGAAACGTTGATCCACGCAGTTCCAAGCTCCTGACTCGATAAAACGACCAGCAGCGTCACAAAGATTCCATTCATGGCTTACGAATTTGTTACCGCTCAGCGCATTCGCGGCACGACGCCCCTGCTGTTGGCGGCATGTGCCATCACGACAGCCTTTTTCGTTTCCAATGACGCAACGGACAAACTACTCACCAACACACTTCTGCTGGCAATCGGAACAATCCTGTTCAGTGTGCCCATTGGTTCCAGCCTCGCTTTGCTCATTTATGGCTCGGATCTCCCCGGCCGTCGACTCTTTCGTGTTATCTTGCTCGCCCTGCTGTTCATGCCGGCTTATTTACAAGTTGCCGGTTGGAACGCAGGCTTCGGCCAGCAAGGTTGGTTCTCACGCCAAGTTCTACTTTCGGAAGCCGTTGCCTTGCTCGAGGGTTGGCGTGGAAGCATCTTTCTACACACGGTAGTCGCAATTCCCTGGGTAACGCTGATCGTTGGTGCTGGCATGCGACACATTCCTCGACATCTCACAGAGCAAGCACTACTCGACAGTCCCCCTTGGCAAACCTGCTTGTTTCTCACCCTCCCCTTGTGCTTGCCATCGTTAATCGCCGCCACTTTGTGGATCTTTGTGACGACCGCATGCGAGATCACGATTACCGATGTGTACCAGGTTCGTACATTCGCCGAAGAAATCTACACGGGATTCGCCCTCGGTGACGACATTGGAGCCGCCCAAATCCGTGCTTTGCCAGGAACGTTACTGATCGCAGGACTTTGTCTGGCAGCGTTAATCACTTGCCAAACCTTATCAACCACAGTGAGTCCAAATCGGATTAGCCGCACGTGGTTATTCCCCTGGGGGCGACTGAAATGGCTAGCATTCGCCATCACGATTCTGATCCTCCTGGTCTTGGTAGGTCTCCCTATTGGAAATCTTCTCTACAAAGCGGGTATTCAAGTCGAACAGTCAGGCGCCGAACGAATTCGAGAGTGGAGCCTGACGAAATGCATTTCGATTTTCGTCTCCAGTCCGCTAGATTTCGCCGAGGAATTTGGTTGGTCAACCGCTTTGGGCCAACTCACTGCCATCGCCGTCCTGATGGTAAGTCTGCCATTGGCTTGGTTCGCCCGACAGCATCGCGGGGTGGCCAGTATCGGTTGGGCGCTCACCATCTTGGGACTCGCCATTCCGGGCCCGATTATCGCCTTGGGTCTTGGTCGCCTATTCAACCAACCCAATTCAGATTGGCTTTTTTATCTCTACGACCGCACCCTTGTCCTGCCGTGGTGCGCTCTGGCATTTCGAACTTTTCCTTTTGCGTTTCTGATTGCAACCTTCGCCGTCCAACGCGTTCCAGATCGGTTAATAGATGCCGCAAACATTGACGGCGCTGGACGATTCGCCCAATTGTTTTACGTCGTTCTTCCGCAGATTGGAACGTTGATCGCAAGCATCTGGATCGTCTCCTTTGCGATCGCCGTGGGAGACTTGTCAACAAGCATCCTGGCGGTTCCACCAGGTGTGACGACGGTCGCAATTCGCATTTTCAATTTGGTTCATTACGGAGTTGAAGATCAGCTTGCAGGACTCTGCCTCGTCACGATGCTTGGTTTCGTCGCAATTGCGGCAACTTGCATTTGGTTGACCGCGGCCGAGGATACGGATTGATTATGGAGTGTATAATAGAGTAGCTTTGGATTGCTTCAATCTGCGTACGTCCACCAATTCCTCCATGTAGAAAGCAAGATTTTGGATCGCACCCGTTTTCGACTCTTACTCTTCGCAATGCTTGGCCTACTCGCCTTGCCCAACTGGCCGACGTACGCCTTGGAAACGGTAACGATCAACCAACAGGGGATCCAACAAATCCTATCGGGACGAATCCTCGTCGAAGCAGAAGACGGTGGCTTGCTGCTGGAAACTCAAGATCAAATCATCTGGGTCATTCAGCCGAATGAAATCGAAAGTCGTCAACAAGACGAAACCGAATTCCAACCCGCCAAACGGACCGAACTGACAGCCGCCCTTCTGAAGGAGCTACCGCCCGGATTTCGCATTCACGAAACGGCCCATTATTCGATTTGCTACAACACATCCAAGGCTTATGCTCAGTGGTGTGGGGCCCTTTACGAACGACTGCATCGCGCGTTCTATACGTTTTGGAAGAGTCGAGGTATTAAGCTCAAAGAAACAGGCCCGCTCGTCGCCGTCGTGTTTCGAGACAAAGCGGCATTTCGCGCGTATGGGCGATCCGAACTTGGTGAGGCAAGCGATTCCATCATTGGGTTTTATAGTCTCAAAACTAATCGAATCACTGCTTACGATCTCACCGGTATCGAAGCGTTGCGAGCCCCAAAAGATCGCTCGGGCTCTTTGTCCCAAATCAGCCGAATGCTCACTCGTCCTGCTGCCGAACGGACCGTAGCCACCGTAATCCACGAGGCGACCCATCAACTTGCGTTTAATAGTGGCTTGCAGACGCGATTTGCAGATAACCCATTGTGGTTAAGCGAGGGTTTAGCGATCTATTTTGAGTCTCCAGATTTGAAGAGCCGCAAAGGTTGGCGGCGAATCGGCGCAGTCAATCACTTTCGTTTAGGACAGATGCGAAACTATTTACCGCGTCGGCCGCAAGGTTCGTTGGCGAGCCTGCTGACCGACGACCAGCGTTTTCGGGACGCACGACAGGCGGATGATGCCTATGCTGAGGCGTGGTCGTTGTGTTACCACCTGATCCGGAGTCGTCCAGATCAGTTCAAAGAGTATCTGGAAAAAATCGGCACAAAAACCCCGCTGGGCGTTGATAGTCCAAAAGTTCGCTTACGAGATTTCGAAGTCGCATTTGGTGAGAATGTGTCCGAAATCGACAAAGAATTTAGTAAGGCAATTCAGCAATGGCGGTCGTCAAAAAAATAGAACACCACCGCAGCAAAAGTCCAAACCTGGAATCGGCTGCGGTTTAGCGGTATGATTCAGAGACACACACCGAATACTCGAATGAGCGCGATCAGGCCCTCCCACCAGCCACCTCTGTTCGCCACCTCTGTTCGCCACAAAAGGAGCCCTCATGACACGTCCAAATTCTGGGAATGACTCTCCCGCCTCCTCGCGGCGACAGTTCATGCGACAAACTTCAGCAGGAATTGCCGCCGGCGCAGTCGTGGGATCGCTCGCGAGCTCGCAAATGGTCCACGCTGCTGGCGACGAAACGATCAAGGTTGGCTTGGTCGGATGTGGGGGACGGGGCAGCGGCGCTGCGATTAATGCCATGCACGCTGACGAGAACATGAAGCTAACCGTCATGGCCGATTTGTTCGAAGATCGGCTGCAACGAAGTCGCCGCAACATTCGCACCTCCGCCGAATCGGAAAATATGGGCCACAAATTCGATGTGGCAGACGACCACTGTTTCAGCGGGTTTGATGCCTACAAACAGGTGATGCAGTCCGATGTGGACGTCGTGATCCTGGCAGCCACACCCCACTTTCGCCCCAAACATTTGGCAGCCGCCATCGATGCGGGCAAGCATGTTTTCTGTGAAAAGCCGGTGGCTGTCGACGGACCAGGTGTCCGAGAAGTCATGAAATCGGTCAAGAAAGCAAAAGAAAAGAATCTCAGCATCGTTTCAGGACTCTGCTGGCGATACGACCTGGGTGTTCGCGAAACGGTTCAGCGAATTATGGATGGCGCCATCGGCGACATTGTCGCAATCCATACCAATTATCTCGCCGGCACCCTCTGGCATCGAGGTCGTAAGCCCGAGTGGTCGGAAATGGAATACCAGCTCCGAAATTGGATGTACTTCACTTGGCTCTCGGGTGACCACATCGTCGAACAGCATATCCATAGCCTTGACAAAGCGGTTTGGCTGATGAATGACCAACTTCCCACACGTTGCTTCGGACTGGGTGGCCGACAGGTTCGTACCGGAGAAAAGTGGGGGAACATCTATGATCACCATGCTGTTTGTTACGAGTTCGATAACGGCCCTAAGGTGTTCTCATACACCCGGCAAATGACCAACTGCCACACGAACGTCGATGACTACATTCTGGGAACCGGCGGCAAGGCCGCGTTGCTAAGTTTTGAAATCGATAGCGCGGGCGACAAGTGGAAATACGACGGTCCTCGCCCCAGCATGTACGACGTCGAACACAAAGAGCTTTTTGCAGGGCTCAGAAGTGGCAACCACATCAACAACGGCGAATACATGGCGCACAGCACGCTAATGGCGATCATGGGCCGCATGGCCTGCTATACGGGCGAAGTCATCGAGGGCGAAAAGGCGTTGAATTCAACCGAAGATCTTCGCCCCAAATCCTACGAGTTTGGTGATGTGCCTGTCCCGGCCGTTCCGATGCCCGGAATTACGCGGTTTTCATAATCGGCCTAGTCGGAATTGCGGCCACCGCCACGTGGCCGTCTGAACCACAGCCTTGATGGGGCACCTCCCTGACCGGCTTAAACACCGCATTCCTCCTGCGCGGGACGGGATTGCCACCGGGCCTCCGAAAAGCGGGGCCTCCGAAAAGCGGGGCCTCCGACGGCTGGCATAATCTCAGGACGCGCGGAGCACCTGCTCAAGCTGAGTCAACATGTCTTCGACCTTGCACTCGCGCCGAACGCACTGCAATTGTTCGCCCTGATTCACCCAGTTGTCGACTTTGGTTTGCGCTGACACGACGGTACTGTGGCTACGGCGGCCAAAGAATTCACTTATTTCGGTCAAAGCGGCCCGCGTATGCTTACGCGCCAACCACATCGCCAACATACGAGGATGGCTCACATGTCGAGAGCGACTGTCCGACTTAAGCATTTCCGGATCGATGTCAAACTCGTTGCATACCACCCGCTGAATATCATCAAGCCGCACAACCGAATACGCTTCAGGAAAAAGTTCCTCGATGACGCGGTCCGCCAATTTAATACTGATCGGCTGGCCTAGAGCCTGACTTGTCACCCACAGGCGGTTGATCGCTCCCGTGAGCTGACGCGCATCACCACACACCCGCTCAGCAATATGCTCGATCACCTCCCCCGAGACTTTCGTTTTCCGACGATGGGCCAACTGCGAAAGCACTTGGATTCGCGTGGCAACATCAAGCGGTTCTACGCTGCAGACTAAGCCACCGGCAATGCGGGCGGTTAGTTCGGGCCCCAAATTCCGCAATTTAATCGGACTGCGATCTGCTGCCAAAACGAGCTGCCGCGAATCACGCGACAAGGCGTCCATGGTGTGCAACAGTTCATTGATCGTTGCCTGCTTACCACCAAAGAATTGCAAATCGTCGATAATTAAGACGTCCACAGCGCGATACTTCTGCCGAAAGCTCGGTAATCCACCACCTCGCAGAGCTTGCAAGAAATAGGTTGTGAACTGCTCAGCAGACAAGTAGATCACGCGCTGACCACCCGAACGGCGTGTTTGTGTCCAAATTCCCTCCAACAGATGCGTCTTGCCCACCCCCGAAGGGCCATGAATGAGCAACGGCGAGATCTCGCCAATTCGATCCATCACCAGATGGGTTGACCGATAAGCCACCTGATTGGAGGGGCCTTCGACAAAAGAATCAAAACTCGCAAAACGACGCCGACCGGCAAGGTGAGTCTTACTGACGGACGGTTTGATCGTCGGCTTGGATGCAGTTGCTTGGGCCATCAAGGAGGAGGAACTAGGCGACTTGAGATCTCGCAAAGCGGGATCAACCGAAAATTCCACAACGGCTGAAGGCCCCAGTACGTCTGCTGCAACGCTTTCGATATCTGCAAGAAGACTCTTTCGCAATCGCTCGAGGCGAAACATCGAGTCCGCCTGAACGCTCACGATCGATTTTGTGCTTGAAATGTTAATCGATGGTCCGAACCAAAGCTCGAATCGATCACCTCCAAGCCGATCCGCAAGTCGCGAGCGAATTGCGGACACGATCTCCTTATCGCAAATTATCACTTCCTGCGGTTTCCTTTACCCGCGCGTACACCTAGCGCATTTTGCACTGAGGCGATTGCGCGCGGCTGGCCACTTAGCCTGCAATCGATACAAAGAACGTGTTGCGAAGTCGAAAAACTTCGTCAACATGTTAAGTCCTGGTTACGTCCGAGAGACCGATTTTACTTTTGTGGAGGACGCTGTCAAACCATGGATGCACTTGGAACGCTCCTTTTTTTATTTCACCCCGTGAACCTGCTCTTTCTTCGACAAAAATAGAAGTAGCTTTCTGGACAGGAAACTCGATCCGGGCAGCCAGCGACGTGGAAAACTCTTCGCTAGCTGCGACAAGCGACACGAAAAAATCGTCGTGGAGGCCGCCAGAAATCGATTTTTTCACGGTAAATTCAAAGGTATTTAACGAGCAGACGTTGAGAATCCACGATTTGAAAACCATTTCGAAGATAGACCGACTTGGCCGGCAAATTTTTCTGATCCACCGCGGCGGCCAACATACGCCCCTCCCGGGCAGCAACCCCCCGAAGGAATTGCAACGTTTCATCACCGAAGCCTCTCCCTCGATACTCGGGCAAGATCCCCCAATAAAGTGTTTCCAGCGGATGGATGACGCGAGGATCCGTCGGAGCCGCGAGGATTGCACAACCAATCGCCCGCCCTTGAAATTCAATCTGATACCAGTGAGTCGCATCACGGCCGCATCGCGCTAAGTATTCCGTGAGCACATCATCACTCGTACGTTCGTCCTTTAAATCTCGGCAATCCAGCGAACCTTGCCAGGTTGCCCGGAGCAAATCGGCGAACGCCGAACATTGAGAAACGGTGGAAAAGACGAGGGCGGAATCGATATCCGCCACATCAGGAACGGCGGCAAACAGCTCAACCGTCGTAATCGGCAAAAAGTCAAACGCAAGCAGTAATGGGTTCCACGAGCGAGAATGAGCTCCCAGCAGCACCTGGGCAAGATAAATTTCGGAATTTTGTTTAATAAGATCATCAATCGCCTGGAGCACCGCCGCTCCCTCTTCCTCATCCAACCGTTCCGACCTCTCGGGCAACAGAACGTCGATCACTCGACCCGCAGGTCGCCCCACCGCAGCGACCATGACAATTCGATCATCGCGACGAGCACAAACGAGTTTCCCGTCGGTCGGTAGGCAGGCCGCATCTCGATGCCGGACACGGGCGACCAACTCGATCGAATTCGCTGAGAGAATTTCTACCGACAACCTTGGAGCGGTCATTGCCAATTCTTCGCAGATTTGCGGCAACGCGTCAGCAAGAGGGACAGCTGCCCATCACCCGCGAGCCGGTTCGGTCAAATCATATCAGCCCGCTGCATTTCATACAATTTCTGCAGTTTTTCAGCGCTCAGCAACGCCTCTTGCGTCGGCAGATTAAGCTCCAATTCGATCTCAAAGCGGGTTACCGGGCCTGCTCCAGCCGTCGGAGCCGGCGCGACCTGAATCTGCATGAAATTGATCGGATTTTCTCCATAGAAGGCCAAATAGGTGGCCGGTCCGACAGACGCATACTGTTTTAGTCCAAATCGCTGCTGGACAAGCGTTGTCAGTGCCGTGTAGTCGGATGTGAACCCATGGAGCGTGATCCGCTCGATGCGGTGGTGCTCATTGAAGTAATAGGTCAGGGAACCGACAACATCATAGGGCTGCGTCCCCGTCATGATTGGCACTCGATAGCCGTGGAGCGGATGGGCCGGAAGGTCGGTGGTGACCGTCTTCCAATTCTGCTGAAGCCAAGCTTTCGTGATGTCGAACCGCAGCAGATCGGCGACAGAGAGGCCAACTGGGCCCGTTAGCCGAACATGTCGCATTCCCGGCCCTGAAAGGGCAGTGCCGTTCGCATCGCTCGATTTGGGCTCCAGTGGGACCGGATCCTTGTTGGCCTTCCCGCCAATCAGGCGAGTGAACAGATTGCCCGAATCCCCCTCTGCGGTTGTTGGCTGTAGGATTTTCGAGGAGTGATGCAACAGGTAGGGAGCTGACGCGGCGACAAGCAGCACAACGGCAAACAAAATCGTGCGTCCCATGAACTTACCTCCCTCAAGCCAATCCGATTACCCCGTCTTCATCCATCGGCTGTGGGAGCAGTTGAGGATGAGAAAGTAGCAGGTGAGAGGAAGAATCGTCGCGATCGGTTGATTGCCGGTGGTCGCGATGACCGCTACATTACGTCAAGTTTGAGGCGTTTTGAAACGTTGATCGAGCTCATCGGGCGTTGTTCCGAGGATCGCAGCCGCATACTCTGCGTCTGAATAGTAAGTTTCTCGTTCTTGCCCCATGACAAAGCCGAGTGCATCCAACATTCGCTCAGCTCGTTCGGCCGGATAGCGTCGTCGGATTTGCTTCAAGAACGCTTGAAAATCTTCATCGCTGAGGGCAATCACAACGGAAGGCCAACGTCGGACGATATGGCGAGGATTGTTTTGCAGGATTTCGTCGCGACAGTAGGCGGCGATCGAGCCCAGGCCCAGTTCGGCGGCAATCACGCTCGCCAAAACCAACATCCGATCCCGCATGAGAGGTCGTTTTCCTCGCAAACTGGCTTGGGCAAGATGCAAATAGACCCCTAACGGGTGTGAAAGATTACGGCTCATGTTAATCCATTCAAATTATGAGATCCGACGACGCGGCACAGCCAGCACCTCATCCATCCAATGCGTTGAATCATCGCCTTGTTGGCGAAATCGCACAAGTGGTTTGGATTATCTCCGCCCCGATAAAAATAAATTAGTCAATTCAAGCGGAGCTTAACGCCCTTTGTCTGCCGAAATCACACTCGACGATTACCATTGGCTCGTTGAAGGCGCTGGGCGTGGCTGGCTGGACAATGCGATCGACGATTCTCTGCCTCTCCATCAGCTTGCTGGAAAACTACGCCGCCAACTTAATCTGACAGAAACTCACTTGGTAATTGAACAGCATCAATTGCGCCATCGGGCCCGCAAAAAATTCGCAAATGCCGAAAATTTATTTTTCACCCCGATTGGATTAGAGCAAGCTTCCGATCGAATGACGGCTGATTACAAGTCCCATCGATTCAAGACAAACGAGCGAGTTGCGGATCTCTGCTGCGGCATTGGTGGCGATCTTTTCTCGATCGGTCAGCGTGGCCCGACCGTGGGATTTGACCGCGACCAGATCGCCTGTTATCTCGCCCAGACCAACGTCAAAACATTGCAACACACGGACAGTGCCGTGAGGCAGGCAGATGTCACGGAAATCGATTTTGGCAGCTTTGATTCGGTTCATATCGACCCGGATCGGCGGACATCAGGGCATCGATCAGTGCAGCTCGCAAATCACCAACCTTCGCTGGAGTTTCTTGAGCGACTCGTAGACAAGACCGCAAATGTGGCGATCAAGTTGGCTCCAGCTACCGAGGCAACGGCCTCAATGCTCGCCCCAGCCGAATTGGAATGGATCGGTTCGAGAAGAGATTGCCGACAATTAGTCGCTTGGTTCGGTCGCCTGGGAAATCAGCCAGGCAAGCGAGTTGCCACACTGATCGATGCGACTGGTTGGGAGTCATTTTCGGGTGCGTTGATTCCCGGTGAAATAACCAGTCAGCTGGGCAATTATCTCATCGAACCCCATCCGCCGGTACTGGCCGCAGGATTGGCAGGTCAGTTGGCCAATGAAAACAACCTATCGTTCATTACACACGGCGGTGGCTACCTGACTGGCGCCGCGGCGATTCGGTCTCCTTTCTGTTCGAGCTACCAAGTTATCGAGATACTGCCCTTTCGACCCAAACGGATCAAGTCCGCTCTCCAAAAACGCAATGTGGGGCATCTCGTGGTAAAAAAACGAGCAGTCAATCAAGATCCTCGACAAGTGCAACGGAGCTGCCAACCAAGTCAAGGAGAGCATTCCGCCGTGCTGTTCGTCACTTCGATCCAGGAACGTGTAACCGCAATCATCACACAACCGATCAACGAACAAAAATCCAACTCCATCAAAAATATTCACCCCGAATCATGACGGCGTAGCACGACGAATTAAAACTGATATGCTAATCAGAGATTGGTGGAATCGACCGATTTGTAAGCTGCCTGAATATTCCAGTCGTTTGGATTAACATTAACACCTCGCGCGCGGGGATTTTTGATGGACCCACACCCGTACGGCTGGTTAAGCCTGCTGCCTTCCCTCGTCGCCATCGGTCTAGCCATTACAACGCGACACGTGGTACTCTCGATGGTGATCGGGATTTTTGCGGGTGCGATAATTACCAATCAGGGATCCCCCTTCGGCGGCATCTCCGACACCCTTGAGCTCCATCTGTGGCACGCACTGATTCAAGAGGAACGACTACGCGTATTCGCTTTCACGCTGGTCATGGGTGCGATGATCGCAGTCATTCAGCGCGCGGGCGGCATGCGTGGCTTGATTGAGCTAGTTTCACCGTGGGCCAGGAATCGACGGCGTGGTCAAATTGCCACTTGGTTTCTCGGCATGCTGGTTTTTTTTGATGATTATGCCAATACCGTGCTACTCGGGAAGACTTTGCAGCCACTCTGTGATCGTTTAAAAATCAGCCGGGAAAAGCTTGCCTACTTGGTCGATTCCACCGCCGCACCTGTCGCGGGGCTGGCGATCATTTCGACGTGGGTCGCCGGCGAGATCAGCTTTGTCCAAGACGGACTCAATAACTTACCGGATGGAGATCAGGTAAATGCATTCTCGCTATTCATCAACAGCATCCCCTACCGATTCTATGCCCTGTGGGCGCTAGTATTCGTCTTCGTGATTGGCATCTCGAATCGAGACTTTGGTCCAATGCTAACGGCCGAGCGGAAGGTATTTTCCCAGGACGCTCCGGATCTTGAAGATCAAAGTAACGTCCCCATCGCGGGCTGGTGGAATGCGGTCATCCCCATCACAGCAACCGTGATGTGTGTGTTGGCGTTGATGATTCAAACGGGCTACGAGTCGTTGGCGCAAGAAGGCACCATCGAGGGTGCCACGGCGTGGCAAATCTTTGGGGCCGCCAATTCCTACTTTGCTTTGCTTTGGGGTTCTTTCGCCGGACTGACGATCGCTATCGCCATGGTTTTGCTCCAACGATTGCTATCTTTCCAGCAAGTCAATGAAGCGATGGCGACGGGTGCGAAGCTGATGATCTCACCGCTCGTGGTGCTTTGGCTCGCGTCAACACTATCCACCATGACGGGTAATGGAACCTTAGAAATTGCGCCCAATTCTGGAAGTGAACACTATCCCGCCCAAGAATACCGTTTGTATACGGGCGATTACTTGGCCGGATTGATCACGAATAATGGTCAGGAAAGTACTCCGACTTTGACCGCGTGGCTACCCACCATCATTTTCTTGCTGTCGGCCTGCATTTCATTTTCCACGGGCACGAGCTGGGGAACAATGGCCATCGTGATGCCAATCGCCATCCCGCTCGCGTATGGTGCCATCGCCGAACCGGGCAGCATGAACTGGCAACACAATCCGATCATGATCAGCGCCGTCGGCAGCGTGCTCGCTGGCTCGATTTTCGGCGACCACTGCTCTCCCATTTCCGATACGACCGTCTTGTCGTCCCAATCCTGCGGATGCGACCATTCCGCACATGTCTGGACGCAAATCCCCTACGCGTTGAGCGTCGCCGCCCTGTCCGTAGTCGCCGGAACGCTGCCGATCGGATTCGGCGTCCCGGTCGTCTATCTTTTGCCGCTGGGAGTGATTGCCATCGTGGCCTTGATCTACCTTTTAGGGCGCCCGGCCGATCAGGCCCAATCCTCCAAATCCTAATTCACAAAGCTCGCCCAGCATGCAGGTTTCACCAGTGATACATTCTGTAGCGATAATTCGACTTGCGTGACGTGGCGAATCACGCAAGCTATGATTGTGACGGTGGACTTCAGTCCAAATGCTCCGCGGCCAATCAATCCAATCTCGAACAGCATCTATGTCACGCATCCAAGGTATTTTTACCCCGAATATCGTTCCCCTTGATCAACGAGGCCAAATCAACGAGCCTGAGCTTCGTCGTTACGTTGATTGGTTGATCGACCGAGGTGTGCACGGGCTTTACCCCAACGGCTCCACGGGGGAATTTGTCCGATTCAATGCCCAAGAACGACGACGAATTGTCGAGATTATTGCTGACCAAGCCCGCGGCCGTGTGCCGATTCTTGCCGGTGCAGCAGAGGCGAATACTCGTGAAACCATTGAGGCCTGTGAGTACTACCATGAACTCGGAGTACGAGCTGTCGCGATCGTGTCCCCATTCTACTATCGCCTGAGCAGCGAGGGCGTTTACGCTTATTTTAAAGAAATTGCGGACGAGTCACCGATCGATATTACGCTCTACAATATTCCCATGTTCGCGTCGCCGATCGAAGTAAAAACGGTTGAAAGACTCGCTGAAGAGTGTCCGCGTGTGGTAGCGATTAAAGATTCGTCGGGCGATGTGCCTCACATGATGCGGATGATCGACGCTGTTCGACCAAAGCGAGATGACTTCAGTTTCCTCACCGGCTGGGAAGCGGCCTTGATGCCCATGTTGCTGATTGGATGTGATGGGGGTACCAATGCGACCAGTGGAATCGTCCCGGAAGTAACGCGTCAGCTCTATGATTTGACACTCAGCGGTGATATTGATGAAGCCCGCCAGCTGCAATATCGATTGTTGCGACTTTTTGACGCGATGCTTTACTCGGCCGAGTTTCCAGAAGGCTTCCGAGTGGCACTCAATCTCCGGGGAATCCAGACCGGGCCGGGCCGTCAGCCTCAGTCATCGGTGCAACAAAAAGATCTCTCGGATCTCAAGGACCAACTCTACGGTCTACTCAAGGAACAGGGCTGGACCGATGACCTGTTTGATGACGACCATGTGGCCCGTATCGTCCGACAAGTGCTCGACGACCTCGAACGCCGAGGATTAAAACGCTCCTAATTGACTCTCCCAGGTTACTGCTCACTCGCGATTGCGGTTCCAGCTCTGGGGAACACCTGGGCTCAATTCCTGTAATGAGTTAGGATGGTCGGAAAGGGAGAGATTAAGCCGATGAAGATTCTGCTCGCAAGTCCGCGTGGTTTTTGTGCCGGAGTTCACATGGCCATCGACAGCCTCGATCTGGCGATCGAAACTTTTGGTAGTCCAGTCTACGTCTACCATGAGATTGTTCACAACAAGTATGTTGTCGACTCCTTCGTTGAAAAAGGCGCCGTATTTGTCGACGAATTGTCAGAGGTTCCAGAGGGGTCCAACCTTCTGTTTTCCGCTCATGGCGTTTCTCCGGAAATTCGGCAACTAGCGCGCGATCGTCAACTGTTTGCAATCGACGCAACCTGTCCGCTCGTCACCAAGGTCCATCTCGAGGCGATTCGCTTTGCCAAACAGGGCAAAACGATCGTGCTGATCGGCCACGAAGGCCATGATGAAGTGGTGGGAACGATGGGCGAAGCACCGCATGCGATCAAGTTGGTCGAAAATGTCGAAGACGTCGATAGACTTCAGGTGGACGACGAAAACCAGCTCGCCTATCTGACACAGACCACTCTTTCGGTTGACGATGCAAATCGGATTATTGATCGCCTCAAGCAACGTTTTCCAGCCATTCAAGGGCCGCCCAAGGAAGACATTTGTTACGCGACGCAAAATCGGCAAGAAGCCGTTAAAACACTCGCTCGAAAAGTCGACCTCGTTCTTGTCTTGGGCAGCCAAAACAGTTCGAACAGCCAGCGTTTACGCGAGTTAGGCCGCGAATGTGGAGTGCCTGCTTATTTGATTGACGGTGCTGATGACATCTCACTTGAATGGTTTGAGAATGTCGACAACATCTTGGTTTCCGCAGGGGCGAGTGCTCCTGAATCGGTTGTCGAACAATGTATTGACTTCCTCGTGAAACAATTCGGTGCCACTGTCGAAGTCCGATCAATTCGCAAAGAAGATGTGCACTTTCAACTTCCCAAGGAATTACGGCAAGTCGCGGAATCGAAACCGACTTCCTAGCGGTTTCCTGTCTGGGTTTCCTGTCTGGGTTTCCTGTCTGGCATGCTTGAGCCACTCGGACCTCAGGAGTCGACAATTGGCAGCGCAATGACAAAGGTGGCCCCTCGCCCGGCTTCACTGTGCACCACAATCGTCCCTCCGTGTAATTCAACGATCCGCCAGGCTTTTGACAAACCGAAGCCGAGGCCCCGCCCTGCCTCACGGCCCGAATAGAAGGGATCAAAAAGGTGAGCACGTACGGCGTCGCTTACCCCGGGACCGTTGTCTCGGAGTTCAATTTCCAGCCGCGGCCCCCCGAATGGCAGTGGATCAGTCACGCGCCGCACGCGAATGGAGAATTGCCCTTGCCCACCCATCGCTTCACTCGCGTTCGCGCAGATCGCCTGAATTGCAACAGCCATCTGTTCCGCGTCGACGGAAACCATTTCTGCTTCGCTGTCGATACTCCATGACATTTCAATGGTGTCCTTCAAGTCGCTTTCCAACAGTGCAACCAAGGGACGAAACAACTCACCAACTGAAATCGGCTGCAACGTCAAAGCGGGAGGTTTGGCGAACAACATCATGTCAGCAATCATCTCGTGGGCCCGAAAAGCCTGACTATTGATCGTGGCCAAACTTCGACGACGCTCCGGATTCGCCTCATCTCGCATTAAGACTTGAGCGCGTGAAGAAATATTTGCCAAAGGATTGTTGATCTCGTGGCTCGCACCGTAAGCCAACTCCTTCATGGCTGCGATTTTCTGCACTTCAAGCTCTCGTTCAAAGGCATGCTCCAAATGCGCCTGTTGCTCGACCAGCTCGAACAACCTGGGCAAGGCTTTGTGCAATGGAGTTAAACAAAGGGCGAAGCCTTGCAGCTCCAGCTGGCTTACCTGACACTCTTTTCCTGTTCGACTGTCATCAACCTCCTCGAGAGAACGCTCGATCGCCGCTCGGAGCACTGCTTGCCCACCACGAGATTCACCCGTCAGACAAACAGGAATTTCGGACGTTTTTTCAAACGGCTCGTCTACGTTACCAGCAAAACAGAGGGACAAGACCGCAGCCGTATTTCGTTCGGCTGCGCCGAGGTCATGCAGCGCCGCGGCGGTGCGTCGCATTAAATTCGCGGCTCGAATCCACCACCGCTGAAACTGGAACCACTCCGCCTGACTCAGCTGCCGAGCTTCAAGCGAATCCCGTAGCCGACGCGCGATCCCCAAGGCAGGCGCATGGCGGAGCAGGTGGCTGAGATCTTCAAAACAAAGTTCGTCAGCTGGCCATTGGCTCAATAACCAGCTCGCCAACGATGAATCGCTTAAAATCACCTCGAGCAGCTGATCGGCGTCTCCGGAGACAGTCGCCTCGACCAATCGTGAAACGGTCAGATCGGTGAGAGGCCGCCATGGCAACCCATCCGCCAATTTCACACCCAACACGTCGCGAACATCGGGAGAACTCATAGAAAAAAACGCGTACCGAGTCATCGGTACGCGTCTCCGAAAATCGTTTTGATCCAAGCCTTATCAGGCGTTTGAGGGTGCTGCCTCGAGTGTCAGCAACTCACAAGCTCGTTCTAACAACTTATCAACAGCAAACGGCTTTTGCACAAAATCATTTGCACCGGCAGCTTTCAAGTCGGCAACCTTATCGGCTTCGACCATTCCGGAAATACAGATAATTTTGACTTCATCCAACGTGCTGTCACTTCGGACTCGAACACAAACCTCGCGTCCATTGATGTCCGGTAGCATCACATCCAGCACGACCAAATCAGGACGAAATTCTTTGACAAGCATCCCAGCATCAAACCCATTATTCGCCGTACGAACGTCGAAACGACCATCTCGATCAAAGGTATCCTTCAACAGTTCAACCAGTTCCTCATCGTCATCGACGATCAACACTTTGCGTTTGCCACTTTCCAACGCCTCAGTCGGAATGCCGTTATCTTTCATAAAGGCAAACAGCTGATCGCGCGGAATGCGCCGAAAACGACTACCTGGAACGCGAAATCCTTTGAGCTGACCGGAATCGAAACAACGAATGATGGTCTGTTGGCTGACCTTACAAATCTTTGCCGCTTCGCCCGTAGTAAACACAGTTTTCATGGCTACGAATATCCTTTCCTAGCCTGTATGAGGCCGCTTGCAACACACGGAGTCGTCAAACCCAAGTCCGTTTCGCTGACAATGTCACAGAACGCGCCTAGCTCCCTCGTTGAGCAAGATTCCGTTTTATGCGTAGAACGCACACTTTCCTGCATCCATCCATTCGGCCAGTTATAAGCGATCCTTCCAACTTTGCCGAACCTCCCAACTGCCCTGCATTATAGGGATCCCAGAAAGAGCGTCAAGATCGATAATCGCAACGCAAGTTACTATGTTGTATGCATTTACGACTGGAAACCTCACATTTTGATGCCAAATCACCCGATATTTTCCAATCTGAAAAACCCTAGTAAAGGTCTTTGAATTATCCAAACTGCTGTTTTGCTTCTTAATCCCGCTTTCTCTCTAAACCAAAAAAATGACCCAAGATTGCCTAGCTAATCGATCGGCCATACGCCTTTCCGTGACCAGCTCAAGCGGTCATTGCTTCCACGGCAAAACGATTGTTTGCCTTGCCAGCGCGACTCGGCAAAAGAAGAAAAGATTGAATCGATGCGTCTCAGCTGGTGGATCGATTTCCTTCCAGATAGGTCATCAACAAGGCAACGTCGGCTGGCGTGATTCCGCTGATGCGACTGGCCTGAGCCAGACTTACGGGACGAATTTTCGACAGCTTTTCGCGAGCCTCATTCCGAAGCTGCCCGATCGATGCATAATCCAGGCTATCTGGAATGCGCTTTGCCGCCAGTCGTTTCTGCCGGGCGACTTCGACTTCTTGCCTCGCAATGTACCCAGAATACTTGATGTCACATTCCACCTGCCAAGCCACTTCTCGAGTAACAGTTGCCAAAACAGGAAAGCGTTCTTGCATTTCAGCCCAGGTGATCTCGGGACGGCGCAGATACTTGGCGGCGGTCACAGATTCAATCCGCTCCCTTTCAAGCATGGATTTTAATTCATTGATTTGTTGCTCTTTTGTTTGCAAGTATTCAGAGCGTTCGTCGCCGACAAGTCCGCACTGAAAGGCGATCGGAGTCAAGCGTCGATCGGCATTGTCTTGCCGCAAGCGAAGCCGGTGTTCGGCGCGGCTTGTGAACATCCGATAAGGTTCGTCAACCCCCTGGGTGATCAGATCGTCGATCAAGACCCCGATGTAGGCATCTTCTCGAGGAATGATCAAACTTGATTGATCCTTGATCTTCAGCGCGGCATTCGCACCGGCGACCAAGCCCTGGGCAGCGGCCTCTTCGTATCCGGTCGTTCCATTGATTTGACCGGCAAAGAACAAACCTTGAACTCGTTTCGTCTCGAGCGTCGCCCGGAGTTGATCGGGAGGGCAAAAATCATACTCAACAGCATACCCATATCGCATAATTTGCACATTTTCGAGCCCTGGAATCAGACGAAACATTTGATCCTGCACGTCCCGAGGTAGGCTTGTTGAAATTCCATTGACATAGTATTCCTGGGTCTCATAACCCTCGGGTTCTAGAAACAGCTGATGTTGATCTCGATCCGCAAAGCGGACGACTTTGTCTTCAATCGAGGGACAATAGCGTGGTCCGTTGGATTCTATTTGCCCGCTATAAATAGGGGCTCGTTGCAAGTTTGCTCGAATCAAATCGTGCACGGCTGGATTTGTGTAGGTAATCCAACAGGGCAGCTGCTCAACTTTTAGTGACGAGTTTAGAAAAGAAAACGGTTGCGGTTCGTCATCGCCGGGCTGTCTTTCACACTTTGCATAGTCGATGGATCGCCCGTTTACACGAGGTGGCGTGCCCGTCTTGAATCGTTGGACTTGGAAATCCAACCGTTTCAAAGCGCCGCTGATCCCACTTGTGGTCCCTTCTCCAGCCCGTCCTCCAGCCGTTTGTGACTCGCCCGTGTGCATCAGCGCCTGCAAAAACGTCCCCGTCGTGAGGATGACGGATCGCGCCTGATAGGTCGCCGATCCACGCACACGAACTCCGGTGACTCGTTCTCCCTGCTGGGTTGATTCGGTGACCAGATCTTCTACGACTTCTTGAATCAGATGGAGCCCGTCTTGATCTTCCACGGCGTGCTTGATCGTCTGCTGGTAGAGTTTCTTATCGGCTTGGGCGCGCGGGCTGTGCATGGCCGGACCTTTTCGGCAATTGAGCATGCGAAACTGCAAGCCACTCCGATCGATCGCTTGCCCCATGAACCCGCCCAAAGCATCAACTTCGCGAACAATTTGCCCTTTGCCGACACCACCAATTGCCGGATTACAGCTCATTTGCCCCACCGTATCCAAATTGGTGGTCAACAAAGCGGTGCGTGCGCCCACACGTGCGGCAGCAAGCGCCGCTTCCGTCCCCGCATGGCCGGCACCGACGACAATCACATCGTAATCGTAACGGCTACTGTTCATTTTTTCGCAATCTCGGCCCATCGTTGGTTACTACATTTCATTCAACATGCCTCGCCTCCGCAACTCGGTTCGCCCTCATCCGAAACACCTGGTTCAAAACAGCATTTGCTGGAGAACCAATAGCCGGCATTGAAACGAGCACAGGGAGTATCAGGGCAACCTCGAGGTACACACTTTCCAGCGTATTGCAGACGTCTCTGCAGCCATCAATTATCGAGACCCTGAGAAATCCGGAAAGGGGCGAAACGGGCCAGATCAGAATTTAAGCTCGCTGTCAGCGACCAACCATGCGGTAGAAAAGGCATTAGCCGACTTATTTTCCAGCTGGATTCTTCACGAATCAGGCTGTTTGCCCGTTGCACAGATTGGGGGTTTGGGAGAACCGTCTTCGAAATCGCTGCCATTCCTGCTGAGGCAAAAAACGGATTCCAGTGCGGCGCCTCTGGCGCCGTACTGGATCGTCCGCTCCCCGTGTGAAGCGGGTAGCCTTGCCCCATCCTTGTTTAGAATTCGGCAGCTCGCTTTCGCTCTGCATCGTCAGCTAACAGTTCGATCACCAAGTCATCGAGTATGTCAGCTTCTTGCGACCTCGTCGAGTCGGCAAGCTCAGCGAAGAGAGCATCCGATTGTTTGCTGAGCATGTCTTCGCCCAACACTGCGTCGTGCGAAAGGGTGCCGTGCATTTTCATGGACTCCTCAGCGAACGCTTGCTCAACCGCCCCAGTTCGCGCTTCGCCAACTTGGAAACGCGGTTCGATGTCGAGTGCCGCACCGACAATTTGTGTGTCCGGCGTGGCGATCGCTTTGACGGCAGCCATTGCCGAATTCTGATTGAGATGATTGATTACCAGGAGTGCATCCACGGGAGACAAGAAATTGTCGCCATTCACATCGAGATAGGGTGGCGGCTCGATTGGTTCCTGCGACGCCGGTGGCGGATCGAGTGGCCGGGAACCGCCGCTGTTGAGCTCGTTGATCACCCATAAGGCGTCAAGCGGTACGACAAATCCGCTGGCATCAACGTCCAACCGGTCAGTCTGATTTTGCCAAGGCGGCGTTACAGAGATCACATCGACGGCTACTGTTGCCGCATTCGAAATCAAATTGAACTCGTCGCGGATCGTATACCGGAAGCTATCGACACCGACAAAATCGACATCGGGCGTGTAAGTCACCGTCCCATCAACGTTGGAGACGGCCGATCCGTTGGTTGCTGGCGAAACAATATTGACTGAGCCAGGGATGATAATGCCATCCGCATCCAGATCGTTTCCAATCACGTCGATTGTGACCGATTCACCTTGCGTGGTCTCAGCCGAATCATCATTCGCAACCGGTGGTTGATTTTCATCTGACACATTAACGGTCACCACTGCCTCGTTAGAAACAGCACCTTCGTCATCTCGAACGGTATACCGGAAAGTGTCTGTTCCAAGAAAACTCAGCGACGGTGTGAACGTGACCGTCCCGTCACCATTCAGATCAACAATTCCGCTCTTCGGAATCAAAGTCACCACAACCGACTTCGAATCAATTTCACCATCAGGGTCATAATCGTTTGCAATCACGCTGATCGTCTGAGACGAACCTACCTGCGTGAACAGCACATCATCAACGGCTACTGGTGGATCATTGACTTTCTCAACGGTGACGGTGACCGTGGCAACGTTTGAAGAGACGCCCATGATATCTCGGACGGTGTACTCAAAAGAGTCTTGACCAAAATAATTTGCAGCAGGCGTATAAAGTACTGTGCCATCAGGGTTCACTTGTACGACACCATTGGCAGGATCGGTGACCACCTCAACCGAACTCGGATCAATCGCACCATCAGGATCGAAGTCGTTCGCCAGAATGTCGATCAAAACGGACGTATCTTCCTCCGTGGTCACTTGATCGTCACCGGCAAAGGGAGGATCGGGAACCGGAACAACTTCGAGTGTCACGACGGCTGGATCGGAGGAAAGAATACTCGTTGAAGCTACATAGTTGAATGAATCAAATCCGAAGAAATTCATGTCCGGTGTGTAAGTGAACGAGCCGTCTGGACGGAACGTCAAGGTTCCGTTGGTCACATCACTGACAAGCGAGGCAGTTAATGATCCACCCTGCGGATCCTCGTCGTTGGTCAGGACACCGTCGACAGGTGCAACATCGATTTCCGTATCTTCTTCCAGACTGTACTGATTATCACGAGCGACTGGTGGATCAATATCTTCGACCACCAACAAGTAGTCCTCAACCTCACCATTGTCAGCTCGGCCAATCGGTGACAAACCACCGCCCGTGCTGAATCGGAAGCGAGCAAACGCATCGCCAATTACTGCATCTCTCGGCACACTCAACAAGAGGCTGTTCAAGCCTCGATCAAGCGAGACGCTGTCCAAGACGCGGTCGCTGTCATCGTCAAACGTTCCATTGCCGTTGTAGTCAATCCAAGCATCGATAAAACCGGCAGTTGAGGCGAGAATTTGCACGGGCACGCTGCCGCCAGGAGCGATCGGCCCCAAGAATTCAACCCCGTCATCAAAGAGATCTCCAGAGGCATCCGGACTTGTATTTGCATCAAGCTCCGAATCGACATTTTGCCCCAAGAACACGTTTGAAACAACGACGTGCCGTGCCCCATTTTCGTTCAACAACGTCGGATAAGTAGGATCGGGTGTGTCACCAAAATCCAACGGAGCCGGTAGGTCGATCACAAAGCGAACCGAGAAGGGAGCTTCGTCTTGGTTCGTCTGAAGTTTGTTACCCGCGTTATCTTGGACGCCCTCGATGATCAGGGCATTCACTCCAAGCACCTCTTCGGCGCCAATCAACGCCACTTCATCACCCTCGGTGACAAAGCTATAGATGCCGTTGAGCGAACTCGACTTGATCGCGGAATCAATCAGCTGAGCCACGTCGTTTTGGTCAATTTCTGGAGATGGAACAAAGGTGATCGGGACTAATTGCCCCGTCCCTTCCGAGCTCAGCCCTGGTTCACCCAATACGGTGATGCTGCTCGATTGTGTTCGAATTTGAACATCTTCGGTCCCGCCCAAGTGCACTCTACCGTTGCCCAAATCCGCAGGGTTAAGCGTGGCAAATTCGACCGACGCAATGGCGTCAGCAACCGTTGCAGCAGTCTTGAATTGAGTATCGTTATCGTTGAAATCCATCACAACGTTTCCAACACCGAAAACATTGTCATCGTCGAACTCAAACGTCACCAACTGCCGTGAATCCTCGATGGTAAAGGTCTGACCATCGAGAACAGCGCCCGACATGCCCTCTTGGACGAGAGCGGACAGCGAAGTGTCCATCAGAGTATTCGTCGGACCACCGACGTGAACACGTCCATCGCCCAAATTGAGTGGTGCCAAGCCAAGATCGGCTAATTCAATGGCGTTCACAATCAGATTTGCCACGTCATCGGGAGTATCGGACGGTGCGAACTGGATCGGAATTCGTCCGGGACTAAATTCTTGATTTGAATCAAATTCAAAAGTCACAAGACCAATACCATTGCTCAAGGTGAACAACTCCTCGTCCGAAACTGCCGACAAGCCGCTGTTACCCGCTGGGACAATTAACGCCAAAGGTTTGGGCATTTCCAGTGTGTAACCACTTTCAAATTCGAAGCGAGTCGCAAGTTGCCCCTGATCCGCGACAAGGAACTCGAAACCATCCGGAATTTGATCAGCCGAAGTGGTGGCGATCACATGGCGATCAGTATTAATCAATTCGATTTCATAGGTAAAACCAGGCGCCCAAACACCGGCTTGAGGAGTAAGTAGGATTTCATCACTCGTCGGTTGATAATCGAATCGGTAATCGAGACCTGCTTGGAGTGGAACTCCGTCTCGCAGTAAAACAACCGAATCGACCGTGATCGAACTGTCATCCACCCCGGTGCCACTTGCCGTTCCTGACTCACCCAGATCGAGGACCTTCACGACAAACGAAGTCAGATTGGCATCTTCGACACGCACCCTGTCGACAATCGGATTTTGATCAGTGCCTTCCGCATCGTTATCAACGGGTCGGACCAACTGTGCGGTCGGTCCAGCGAAGTCAACTCGATCAATCGCCCCACGATCCTTGAAAATATTTTCGCCGATTCCTCCCGAAGGTTCGACGGACGGATCATCTGCTCGTAATTGTCCGAGGACATCAAATTCGGGGGCCAACACCGGCGAGGGCGAAATCTCAAGTGGATTTTTCACCGTCACCAAATTGGGCCGGTCCTCCAGGGAGTCCAACGCACTGTCGATCGCTCGTGACGCCTCTGCGGGATAGAAGTTTCCATCTTCTCGATCAACGAACAATTCTTCATCGGGGTTGATCGAAATTGGAAAGTCACCCACATTGAGATTCACTGCATTGTCAACGTTGCCTTGATAGAGCGTGCCACCAATGGTTGACATCGCGGCTTGTGAAAGATCAGACAAAATACCTTGTTTGAAATTCACAACAATGTTGTTCATCACTGTCGGATTGGCATTGTCTTCGAGATAGATCCCCACATCTTGGAAATCATCCGTGTCGTAGAGGTTATTGCTGGTGAGTGTTCCACCAAGTCCAACCACCGTATTATTGACGATCCGACCGTAAGGCACGGCACCGTGTTGCACTTCTTGGGTGAAGGTATCGGTCCAATTACCAGGACTGATCACCTCGGCAGCACCCTCAATGAAGATCTCATCCCCCCGTCCACGAAGGAGTGATACGTCAAGACTTGAGCTATCAATGGCGTGCATGAGAGCGTCAGCCATGTCTCGCCCTAACTGATCATATCGGCTGGCACAATCGTTCAGACCATGAACCGCCAGACAGCCGCCGTTCGCCTGCCAGAGCACAGGAATCACCCCGTTGGCCAAATCACGCGTGGCGGCACCCGCTTGAATCTGGAATGTCTGCGAATTTCCGTGCAAGTCGACCACACTGAAGAGGAAACCATCACGAGCTTCCCCGTCAGCTGCCGCAACGGGTGCGATCATCAAGACACCATTGGGATCTCCACTGAAGTGAATACCGCCGGCATTATTGAAGGCAATAACATTGTTTGTGATTGTCACGCCAGGCGCCAATTCATCCTGGTTGATCTCACGCAAGTTACGGACTGCTCCCGTATGCGGGATATAATCGCCGTTCGCAAACTGTGCATCTTTGACTGTATTCAGCGGATCATAAAACGTGTATTCGGGCAGATCTCGCAAACCATCTTCGACAACAATTCCGTACTGGCGCGAGCTCTGAATATTGTTCGAGTGAACAATAATCTGGCCTTGGTCACGTTTACTATTCGACGTTCCGAACTCGTCAAACGCCATGAACTCAATGCCGTTCGGAGCCGCCTCGACTTCAATCAGTACATTGCCGTACAAGTCGACTCGATTCGAAGTCGTTTCTCCCACGACCACTCCGCCCGACAGTGACGCGATCAAATCCAGATTGACATCCGCCGAATTGATCAAGTCACGAAGTTGAGCAGCAAGCACGAATCCGGGATCGGTCACATCAAAGTTAACCGGGATATGACCGGCTGCGACGCCGTCGTTGAACGCAACGTTTTCATATTCGAAAACCACTTCTCGCAAGCCATCACCAATCGTGAATGTCTTACCATCGAACACATCAGCGCCATTTGGGGCCAACAAGGTAACAACATTCGTCAGTCGATCGCGTGGATCGAAGCTGCGATCCGGTGCTCCTCCCAAAGTGTACTGCGAGGCGCGACGAATCTCGATTTGGTATTCACCATATTCAATCCCAGCCGTAGGTGTTGTGATTGTTGCTCCCTGATCGATTGCAAATACATCCGGAATTTCAGCGGACATTGGATAGTCAGGACGTGTATCAATCAATTCCTCGCCTTGACCGGCAAAACCGATCAACAGGTCATCGATATAGACACCTTCTTGCAGAACGGCAAAGTCTAACTCTTCATCACCAAAATCGTACAAGACCTGCGTATTCGCTTCAAAACGATTGCGAACACCGAAGCTACCGAGCTGATCAGCGGGTAAAACTTGAGTCATACCGAGCGGACCAGGATCGACAACGTCATGTCCAATGATTTGAACCTTGAAATCGTGGAATTTGATCACCTCAAGGACTCCACCGGAAAAGGTATCGGCCAAAGGTTGGATCATTGCTTCGGCAACTTCATCGGGATCCATCTCGGAATGAACGACGACCGATCGCCCCACTGTGCCAGGCTCACCTTCGACTACAACAATCGGATCGGCACTCTGAGTCAGACTCAGAGCTCCCTCGAGATTAAGTCGTTCGCTCAGCTGATGAGGAATCACTGCTGCCGGACCGTTTGCCACAATCGACTCGGCCAACAAGGCAGCCACATCGTTGGCTGTCAAGTCATCCGTAATGGTGACCGGGACATTGGTCCCTTCCACTTCACCGTCACGAGTGAATTCATAAGTAACTTCGGTCAGACCATCACCGAGCGTTATGGTTTCACCCTCGGGCAGATCAATTGCAGCCTGGAGTACCGCAGTGAATCCGAGGTCGAATTCAAACGATTCTTCATCAATGACGAATGTATCCCCATCTCGAAGGTCGGCTCCCGCGATCGCGTGCAACTCGGTACCGCCCGTTGAACGAGCTCCACCGTAATCCATCGACCCAGCCGTGCTGAAGTCAAATCGCAGTCGCAAATTACTTTGACCTGCAAATTGCCTCAGATCAAGTTTCGCTTGTCGCCAAACCGTCTCGGTCTCATTCAGGGGTGGATCGAAGGTTCCCCAGGGATTCCCGCTTGGATCGAAAGGCCGTCGAGCATCATCATCCGGATAGGGGAATGGATCTCGCTGTCCGTTTCGACCGTTCGGGAAGGGTACATCCTGCCAGGTGTTGTCATACAACTGTTGAACGTCGAGCAGGATGTCATCATCAGGATCGAAGTCAAGTAAGTCCCCGAGCTCATTCGGATTATTCGACGCCAATAGATGCCATTGCCCAGGATTATCAGGTCGACTGTTATCCGAGATAAAGACCCGGAACGTATCGCGAGCCGTCCCGGCAAAGCCCTCTTCGGTCGAAAGGTTGTAGGTGAAATACAACGCTGGTAAGTCAGCACCCGTGTATCCAGCGAGGTCAAATTCTGAACTCATCAGACTTCCGTGGGCTCCGCCCAGGAAATCATAGTGACGGCCCAAATTAGGCGATACATCGTCCTCACCAAAATAGAAACTGAATCCGCTCGTATGGCCAAAATCGTCACCACGTGCCGTGGTCGTGTGCCAAAGGTTTTCGTCAACAGTTCCAAATTGTAGACCAACGGCTCCACCCACTCCTGTCTTGATCGATGTTTGTCCATCGACAAATACGGGCTGGACTTCTCCATCCACGTTAAAGGCGTAGAGATCACCGTTTCGAGCAATTCCGAAGAGGACGTCCCGGTACAGACCGTCATCCGCGTTGGCCGGTCCAGCGGAAAGGCCGCTAAAGGAAACAAACTCACCCTCTTCGTCAGTGATCGATGCGATATACCTAGCTCGAGCGCCAGGACCATCTTGTCCAGAGATCCGATAGAAGTGGCCTTCGTCGGTCACGGCGTACATGCGAGAACCGACGAAATCAATTCCTGTGATATTGCCACCAAAGATTTCGATGCCGTTTTCGTCTTCGTAGGTCACCTCGATGACGCCCGATTCGACCACTTGCGTTCCCGCATTGGGTCGTTCTTCCGGGAAAGGAAAGTCCGGATCAGGCGGACTGAAAGGCTTCCCGATCGGAATGCGTTCCACGTCAGCACGTTCGGCGCCCGTGGCGCTCTGTGCGACTCCCATCACCGCTTCAAACCGGTAGAGAATGTTGGGAAGATAGCGTAGCGTTTCGACGGGTTCATAAGCCAGCTCGGTGTCGGTCTGCAATCGCCGGCCAACGGCGTAACCAAACTGGATATCTTGCAAAGGTCCACCGGGCAGACCGAAGGTGATGGCGTCGTACTGCATCCCAAACCCGGCGCCTTCGTTGGGTCGAGCGATCTGAGGTTCTGTCGGCGGCGGATCGGCATCCGGATCGGCAGCATCCTCATAGGTTTCCACCATATCATCGGTGATGGCTCCATCTTCACCGGTACCCCTCACCAGGACTCCATCGTTCAAACGCAATGCCGGATCGGTCGGATCGAGGTCAAGCCAGAGATAATTACCGGTTGTCGCGTCGGTCGGTGGATTGGCACCATCACTGTTGCTGTAGGCATAAAAACGTTGTCTTCGAGCAATCTCAGGATCGTCCGATGTCGGATCGAAGGCCGGGTTGTCACGAAGGGCGAAATCACCAATCACCGGATTGAATGGACCCGTATAAGCCCCCAGACGTGTTTCCCGCTTACCGGTGAAAGGATCCACGGTGAACAGGCTCGTCGACGAACTCACAAACAGTTCAACATCACCGAGCGTGTACGGCACGATGCCTTTCCGATTGACGAGCACGGGAACGATGGGATCTTCTGCCGCCGCACTCACCAAGGGGCCCATGTCGCCCACATGATCATCGGCGATTCGTTGCAGGGCGTCGATCGGCTCAGCCCGAACGTAAGTGTTACACGGCAGTTCCTCGGTAAATTGTCCAAGATCACAAGGCTGAATGGTCGCCGTGGTGATTTGCAGTAAATAAGTGCCTTCCGCCAACGAGATGGGTCCGACGAAGGGATCCAGTCGTCCAACCGTACCCCGAGACAAATCATCTAAGTCGTCGCCCGACAAAGGTGCCGGAAGATCATCGCCGATAACCGAATCCTTACTGGAATAAATCAAGGTACCCGGCGCGTATTCAGGCCCCGAATCCGTCACGATTTGAGGAAGTGCCTCAAAAATCCCAAACGAAAGATCCGCTCGGGAAAGACCGTCTGCGTAATCCAAATCGAAAATCAACTCGGCCGTATTCCCACCCGGCTCCTTCAACGAATCAAAGGTGACATCGAACATGTACCAGTCTTGCTGGTCCTGGACGGAAGCGTCGAGTTTTCCGCCAACACTGATGGCGGCGCGATCGCTGACGAGTACGTTTCCGATGTACTGCGAACTCTGAAAATCAGGAACTGCAAATCCATTGGCAGAGGGTCGAAGCAGCGCTTTGGAATTAAACGGTAAGGCCGGTGCATCATTCAGATCGGACACAATACCAAGATCTTCACCGACTTCACCCGTGAGAGGTGAATGTTGAGGCAATCCCTTGATGCGGATTCCGTCCACCGCGTAACGAATGTCGGCGAATTGCACCGTCGAACCGGGAAATTCGTCGATATCTTGCAAACGAATCTGCAATTGATAGATTCCAGAAGTCTCCCCGGCTGAAATTACATCCAGATTGTCGCTCGAACTGCGAACTCGGACGTGGTAAGTGCCTTCGCCACCCTCGGCACCGGGCAAGACAACACGGAAACCGGCGTCTTTCGGATTGAGTGTCCAGAAATCCTCCGGCTGAAAAACTGACTTCTGCAAGATGTAGGCATTCACGCCCGCTGCCGAGAAGACAGCCTCTTCCCCTAACTGCTCTGCGTATGAATTGTCGCTACGGGCAAGCACGCGGCCATTAGCATCAATTAATTCAACAACCGAATCCAACGATGACGTCGTTCGATCGACATCAAACCAGACCTCGGAACCAGCCCGAGCATTGAAGCTGTAAACATCAACGTCAGCTGGTGCGTTAAGGAATCCGTGGACTTCAAAACCCAAGCGGAGGTTGTCGTCGCTATTCTTTTCGCCGCGCCCCATCGCCCCTAGGAATTCCGCCGTCGTCGGCAAAGCATTCGTACCGGGTGCCGTCGCCGTATTGGCTTCAAGCTCCGTTGCTAAGACCACATTTCGATCATTGGAATTCTGCTCGAGTGTGATTCCTCGCCAATCCCCGGGAACACCATCACCCACCACGTCCCAACCAATTAGATCGAAGGCTATTCGGTCTTGCTCTGACAAATTCTCCTCAACCGACTGAAGAGCGGTCGGTCCCAACAGACCGATATCCAACAAGTCTTTCCAGTGTCCTGCTTGTTGTCCATCACCAAAGTTGTTTCCCGTTGAAAGCGGAATATCACCACGTCCAATGCCCGGAATCGCGGCATCCAGATTAATCGGATCGAATTCACCACCGTCGTAGAAAACGTGCACAAGATTCGGGTCCAGTGCGCGGGCCCCTTCGGTGAAGTCTTCAGCCCCGTCACCAGGTTCAAAACGGAATAAATCAAGCGGCTTCATCTGGATCGTTCGGAGCCCTCCTCCACCCGCTCCAAGCGCTGCGTCAACATCGTCAACCGCACTAACAAAACCGAGAGCATGACCGATTTCATGGATCGCGACCCCGGTGAAATCGGTGTAGCCCGGCTGAATCCCATTCGAGCGATCATAATCAAAGAATGCCGGAGCGCCACCGCCTGCATCCAGCAGATGTGGATCCGCATTAAATTGGATTACGGCATCCCGACTTTCGGTTGGATCAAATTGCGAGGCAGGCAAGAAGAGAAAACCCGGATCGATTCCAACCGCTTTGGCATTCGGTACGCTCAAGCTGATGGTAGGCGACACCGTGAAAGGACTGAGAGGATCATCCGGCAATGTGTAATTAAGTTCAGAGAACGTCGGCAGCTGTTCTACGATCGATTCATGCTCACCCGCATCATTGATGAGTAATGTGCGGAAAGTGTCGAAATCGACGAGCGCATTTTCCGGTAACGCCAGCCCAAGTGTTCCGTCTCCCAAATCAGCCAGTTCCACATCGATGGTAACGGTAATGGGATCTTCCAGTAGCTGCTCCCATACTCGCGCAGCTTCTTCTAACGCCCCGACAATCTGAGGACGACCCGTGATAATCGGGCCAAAATTCAGATCGATCTGGAAGCTACCAGGAAGTTGCGTACGATCGGGACGTCCCCCGCCATTCGTGTCATTTTGAGGGGCACCCGCCGGCGTAAAGCCCGCACCGATAGAATCATCGGATAGCGAAGTCATCACCACAGGGTGACCTGGCTGCCCAATAACGTGCAGCGATCCACCTTTGCGATCATCGATATCTAGCGGACGACCCGTCGCCTTGAAGCCAGCATTCTCGCCTCTAAGCTTGATCACCAAACTCTCGGTCGCACTACTCTCCAACCGCAAGCCACCGTAAGTATGGAAATCAGGAATGGAAATCTCGTCGAACACAACATGAACAATATCCGGATCGTCCCAAACGCTTTCAACATTTAAGGTCTGCCCACGAACCACCATTCCATTAATGCTATTGCCGTCCAAGCGGTTGTAACGAATCAACGGGCCGCGATTCTCTTCAACACCTTGAATTCGATCGATGGCTCCGGTCGCACGTCCCACATCGGGTAAGAGCTCTTGATTGATCGAATTCAGATTAATGCTGATAGCCGGCGTCTCAAAGCCGTCCGTATTCCGGATGATATTCGCTGCAATGACGGGCTGAGTTCCGCGAACAAAAATTGCGGACGAGGTATTGGTACCGCGTCCCTCACGAGTCACTTCAGCTTGCCCACCGCGACCGTCTGCATTGTTTTCCAGCACACTACGTGTAAGTCGCAAATCGCCCTGGTGTGTCTCAACGACGTTGAAACCGGCAAATGATCCTTCTAAACGAGTAAGCCCACCGCCGTAGGCGATCACCGAATAATCAATACTGGCTCGTGCCGTGGGTGCAACAAAAATCCCACCCCAATCAGCTGCCTCCGGTGCCTCGGAACTACCTTGGCGAGGATTACTCGTGCGGAAAGTACCGCCCGCACCATATCGAGTGTCCTGTAACGACGTGATGATGATCTCTTGACCTGCAAGACCCTCTGCTAAGAGTTGCGCTCCGAAGGTGACCTCAATTCGAGCCCCGTCCAACTTGACAACAATGCTGGGGTCAATTTTGAGGCCGGCATCCGTGCGAGCCAGTAGCGCATCCTCGCCAGCCATCGGACCACCTGGCCGACCGTCGATCAGCAAGTTTTCCGGCAGGACATGCGTCACATCAATGTCATCCCAACGACCGGTGACCGTCATTCGCTGCAGCGAATCTCCTGCCGGCGTCTGAATCCTTACAAACATGCCATTGATGCTGTTGTCAACAATTCGATTTCCACGGATGTCGGGTCCAACTCGTGCATAGTCGGGCGTGAACGGCACTTCCTGATAATTCACACCGAGCGAATCAACCGCTGAGAAATTGGTCTCTTCGAAACTGTTGGGATCAGCAGACAAAGCCGAATCAGCACTGTTCGTGATGGTGTTGTAACTCACCGTCGGTCGAGACTGAATCATATGAATCGGATCGATCACCTGCTGAATCGAATCGACGGTCACGTTCCCACCGCCATAGCGCATGTCCGCCTGCCCGACATGATTGAGGTAAATACCGACCTGTTCGTAGTCAAAGCGTTCTTCGGCTCGGTCCACGTCGTTTTGAAAAATAATTCCACCCCAATCCCCGGCTTTGGGTTGCGTAATGCGTGGATTGGTATCGACACCGGTTTCTTCATCGTCATACGAGGTGAAGATCACGTTGTGCTCAGGAGTTCCCAAAACTTGCAACGAGGACTCGCTTCGGTCAATGGTCACCGAAGCACTACCAACTTGGAGATTTGTTTTGAGCAGTTTGAAAATCGCCCCACCGTCAATCATCACGGTGACGCCTTTGGGCAAGATGAAGTCAGGACCATCGCTGAGCACATTTCCGTTCGAGACCCCCAGTTCGTAGGCCAGGTTGTCGCCGACCGTTGCCAGATCACCATCTGCACCAGCGTTACCGACGACCCGCATGATTTGACCTGCTTGAACTCCGTTCTCCGCATCGTCAACCGCATCGATCAGATTGTTGAAGGGACTCAGCAAACTTCCGTCACCCCCGTCGGCTGCAGCTTTGTCAACAAATACATGATCCTCCGGCGAGGCAACTTGGAGCCAGTAATTAAAAATGCCTCCGGGAACTCCATCGGCATCTCCGTCCAAGGCCGTCCCGGTCACATCCGTCAAAAAGTTATCAACGCGGGGACGAAAATCTAATCGCAGGTCGTACCGCCCCTGGCTCGTTCCACCAAAACCCGAATCTTCCACCGTCGGATCGAAATCTACATTGCCAGTCGACGTCACCGCCAGGAAGTAAACTCCGGCGTCCAATTCAACGGAGACAAACGAATCTTCACTGAAGTAATCATCGTTGCGAGCCATGACGGTACGTTGACCGTCCGCCTCGCGATACAAGGTCACAACCGAATCCAAATGGCTCGAATCATCCAACCGTTCCGCAATAATCTCTGCCGCAAACAGCCCCGGCTCATCGACTGAGAAACGGAACATATCAATGTCGTTAGACTCCGGACGGTGCAAGTACTTCCCGTGCACAATGTCGTGCGGCCCCGGGAAGACATACTCGATTTCGTTCGTGAATGCTAAGTCGAGGTCGTTGCCCATCAGGGTATATGGCGGTAGTTCGTCCGTGTGCCCCAATCCAAGCAAATGACCGATCTCATGCATCGCGTTCTCAAACCAACTGTAGCGAACCGGGTCGATCGTCTCACCGAACGAATCATCCCAGAGTTCAGTACTGTCCATGATCGCCATCGGTAGCTCAGTTTCCGGATGCAAACCCGCGAGCCCGAGATCTCCGCCCGGCTCCACGACCGCGCCTGGGTCCAAAACGCGCATGTCGCCTGTCACCACGGTGATGCCAGCGTCCGGCGTCTCAGTAAATTGAACCCCCAGGTAGTAGGCGTATAGACCGAAGATCTCGCGAGCACGTTGCTTTTGATTCTCTGTAATCAGATTGAACAGTGGATTACCGAACGGATCTTGCCCGTAGGCTTCCTGGAAGTTGTATTCAATCGTCAACAAACCATCTGTAACATCCTTCCCATCCTCGTAATCAAAATGAGATTGAATGTGTTCGATGTCTCGGTGCCCCGGTTCATTTATCGCACCTGGAAAATCAAGTGGGTAGCCATCTGGATCGATACTCTCGCTAACGATCTTGCTTGCTGCCAACACACCCAAATCATTGGCCAGATCAAAACTGGATCCGGCGTCCGCATCCGGTTGAATGGCAACAGGAACCTCAGGAATTGCTTCGTCCGTGCCCACGCGGAGCCGGTAGGTGCCCGCCCCAGTCGAAAGCTGGTCCAAGCTCGAGGCAAATGTCAGACTAACCAGGTTCTCCGCCGGGTCGTACAGCACAGAACTTGGCGCGTGAATCACGTCATCCGTGTTGGTGACGGTACCATTCGTGAAGATCAATTGATAAAAATTAGGATTCGTCGCGGAGTCTGCAGCCAAATCATCTTCGTTGAAATGGATGTCGATGCGGTCGGTCGCTTGCTCAAGTCCACCTTGCTCATTGCGACTGAGCGGCTGTGGGACAACGGCGATCAACTGAGCACCCAAATCAAGCTCAAATCCAACTCGAGTTCGATCTGCACCCGGCACTTCCGGGCGGAAAGCATCGCCTTCCTCGTTACGTAGAGCGACGTAGTCGTTATTCGTATCATCAATCGCGAACACCTCGATCCGATAAAGATCATCAGGCAGGGTTTCCGCGAAGCGCATCACCACTTCGTTGGTACGGGTTTCATCCACTCCCACGTAACCGGGCTGCACGATGATATCGGAAACACCATCGAACGAATTATCAAATCCGGCGCGTGTGATCTGAATCCCATCCAACGTCTCACCATCGATGCGTTGAGATTCATCAAACACGAATGTAAGTTCTTGCGGCGCAATGTTGCGAATCGCGCCGTCGCGCAAAACATCACCGAAATTCGGCTGAATGGAAATCAGCTGGGGTGCGACTGCCAACAAAACACGATCTTCTAACGACTCTTGCTGAAGAGCTCGTTGCGCGATCGATCGATCAAGCGGTGTGCGTCGTTTGCGATGGGAAAGTCCGTGTAGCAACTTCGAACGACGAGCGTATCTTTCGCTCATGAATTAATCCTCGAAAATCTCGCGACTTCGGTGAATGGCTCTGAATTTCATGTCAGAGCCCGAATCGGATCCTTGGAATCGCATCTGGCCGGTGGCGCAGGTGCAGGTTGAATGGGCCAACCAACACATGATCCTCCCCTCGCGCAGTAACCATCCCGGTTTTGAAGTCCGCCCTGCATGCAACCGGCGTACCATTGAGACTCTGCGCAACACAAATTCCAACAAACCTCTGAAACCAAACAACTTACGACAACCTAATAAGTTCCGCGCGACTGTCGCATTTTGCGACAACCGATCGATAACGACTCAGCATTCCCGATCGATTAAGACGCAATCCAATCGCACGCTCCGCAAAAAAGTGCTTAAAAGACAAGCGCCCGGTCGGCACTCGACGCGCCCACACTTGCGACCTGCCGCTGTTAACTAATTGAAGTAAAAGTACTTGTGTAAGAACCGATTATAGTCTCGCAAAGGCCAACCTCAAGAATGCAATCACCACAGCCAGCCTAATCGCACCATTTTAGCAAGGGATGGCTTATCAATTGTGAGAAAAACCAGAGCATTCGTCGGATTTGAATACGGAGACCAGATTTGGCTCTTGAGAACGCTGAGCCCTGCCCGCTGTCGAACCAGTTTCCGAACCAGGAGTAAGTCCGGAGGGTAATCACGCCCAATCGCGGATCGGGACGGATCCCTCGTTCAGCCAACCACCTATTTGCGAAGAAAATAGCGTTCCAGCAGAAACATTCGTGGCTGATCTCGCGAAGGCGCTGTTCCAGAAAAGCGACGTTAAGCTCGCTTTGCAAACCAGTGCTGGGGTCGCAAACTTCCACAACACCGACAGCGGTACGGCCAGAGAATCGAAGCAACCCCAAAAGTCACAGCGATCAATACGAACCTCGAAATAGCATCCAACTGAAGCGGAGAGTGATATTCCTCTCTCCAACAGCTGCTACAAAAGCATCTTCTACGACATTTCATTCCGTTGCCTATCCCTACCTATTCCGCCTTGCCTGCACCAGAGCCCTATGATGCCGAATTTCAAAATGAATTTCAAGCGATCAAATGAGCAAAACAATGCAAAACGGCCGATTCATCGCCGAGTACACGCCGAGTACACGCCGCCTGCTCGAAAAGGTGTCCCCACCAATCGGCCGTTTCAACGGACGATTGAGTGCCTATCGAGAAGCAGAAGAGAGAAGCTAGGGCGCAGGGACTTGAACCCCGACCAACGGAACCAGAATCCGTCGTGCTACCAATTACACCACGCCCCAATGCAGTGCGGTTAATCTAACACATCCACCATCTTCCACGAAAGTCCGTAGCGGGTACCGATCTGCAGCTGACGGTTGAGTCGGCGAAATCGGGCCAATTCAGCAGACTCTACCTGGCTCTTCCTGGGTCTCCCAAATCCCCACGACCACTTTTCTGTCGGCCCGCCCCGCTCGATCGACCCGGTCGTTGAGCCCAAAAGAATTTCGCCCTCCAGCTGGGGAGAACGGGGAATCCGTCATACGTCGGCTGGCACCCTGCCCGTTGACGACCCGTTCGATCGGCATCTAAAATTGAAATCTAGGGATTTTTTATTTTTACAGCGGTGAACGAATGGCTTACCTCGAGGCCAATAACGGTCCTAGCGCCGGCACCCAGTACGAGCTCGGCCTGGCAGATACACAAACACTGGGGCGGAGCCCTGATTGCCACATTGTCGCCGATGGGGGTGCCGTCAGTCGTGTGCACGCGCGGCTGAAACGACTTGGTGAGACCTTTTTTGTCGAGGACATGCGAAGTCGAAATGGCACCTTCGTCAATGACCAGCCCATCAGCGGTGAACATCGCTTACAACCGGGCGACGTGATCCGAGTATGTGACATTTCGTTTACCTTTCATTCGGCGAACCAAACCGAAGATTCCAAATCGTCAAACAAAGCAATTCTGTTCGACGACACACAGGAATCATCTCCTTCCACCATTATGTCGAAGGTGGATCTATCTTTGGAGAATGGCAGTGTTCACTCTTCCGCCTCCGCCGATGTGAAGTTAAAGGCGTTGCTCGAGATCACCAAAAGTCTGGGGAAATCAGTCGCGTTAGACCAAGTCCTGCCGCAAGTCCTGAAAAGTCTTTTCAGAATTTTCATTCAGGCAGATCGGGGCTTCATCATTTTGAAAAACGAAAAGGGTGAACTAGAGACAAAATGGTCGAAAGTTCGCCACGAATCCCAACAGACGTTTCGGATCAGCAAAACGATCCTCGATGAAGTGATCCGCTCAAAACAAGCGATACTCTCAGCAGACGCAGCCGAGGATTCACGATTTGAGATGAGCCAAAGTATTGCTGATTTCCACATCCGATCGATGATCTGCGCTCCGCTGGTCAACAGCGAACACGAAGTGATTGGGGCAATGCAGATTGACACGGACAATCAGCGAAATCGATTTCGCGAAGAGGACTTGGAGGTATTGGCAAGTATTGCCACACAAGCGGGCATCGCAATCGACAACGCTCAAATGCACGAAAGTGCGCTTTTACAGCGTGAGTATGAAAGAGATCTTGAACTGGCAAGAGAGGTCCAAAAGAGCTTTCTCCCCGACCATCGTCCCGTCGTTCCCGGCTATGAGTTTTTCGACTTCTACCAACCCGCTAATCACATCGGTGGTGACTATTTCGACTACATCCAACTGCCTGACGGTCGGCTGGCAATCATCGTTGCGGACGTCGTAGGACATGGCGCGGCAGCCGCTTTACTCATGTCAAAGCTTTCAGCCGCTGCTCGATTTTCTCTCGTATCCGAGCCTTACCCATCCGAGGCCCTGACACATTTAAATCGATCCTTGGCACCGGCGACGTTCGACGGTCGCTTTATCACCTTAGTGATGCTGATCCTCGATCCAACAACCAGCCAAATCACCGTTCTCAATGCCGGCCACATGCCTCCGCTAATTCGTCGCTCGGATGGTTTACTGACCGAAATTGGAGCCGAGCAGGCTGGTTTGCCGCTCATGATTGACGCAGACTACAAATATCGACAACATGTCGATCAAATCGGTCCAGGTGATACTTTCGTTTTATTCACGGATGGCGTTACAGAAGCCATGAACAAAGCGGACGAATTGTACGGAATTGAACGATTACGTGACTGTATCGCGATCTCACAGCCCGAAAAAATTGGGCAGCAAATTGTGGCTGATGTCCACAACTTTGTTGATGCGGGTCCCGCGAAGGATGATATGTGTCTAGTCTGCTGTGGACGGGATAAAAGTTAAGTTATAACCAATACTTGAACCATTCAGGGGAATAAGTAGCCAGGCAGCGGTATCGAAAAAAATACGCATCCGGCGGAGTGTTTCCAACGGAAAGCTACAAGACGACCCGATTTCAATTTGAAAGGTTTCATTATGAAGAAGTTGTTTGTTATTTTGGCGCTGGTTAGCTTCGTTAGCTTAGGCTGTAAGAAGTCGGAGACACCATCCAGCACTCCAGCTGCAACTCCAGCTGCAACTCCAGCTGCAACTGATGCTCCAGCGGACAAGGATGCTGCGGCAGCAGATGATACCAAGAAAGACGACACCCACGCCGACGAAGGCAACTAAGCTCGTCCGGTTTGGGATCAAAGGGATCAGGCACCAAGTCTGTTCCCTTTTTTTATGGGACTTTCCCAAATAAAGAGAGGGCAGTGGATCAACTCAACCACTGCCCTCAGGATCAGTAACTTGCGAGGCGACGAGCAAGTAACCGAAGTGATGTCGAGGCTCGTGATTTATCTTTGATGTACTCCACTCATGCCTCGACTTTGATCAGTTTAAACATCGAATGTGAAGATCTGATGACGCGATGATGAACGTCGCGAGAATTCTTTAGGCTGTCAATCTTACGAGATGATTAACTGCCACGAGTTAGACTCAAGCCACGTAAACCGCTTGTCGGCGCCCAAGTAGCTGTTTCGGATGGAGCATCTCCTCTAGCTGATCCGGGGTAGGCCGTGCCGGTAGGCTGGCGAAACCTGCCTCCATCGAATACCCTCCCGCTTGGAAAGCGACAATCAAATCGCTCGAATCGAACAAGCCATCACAATTCCAATCGCCGGAAGACCAAGACGCCTCGCCGGCCGCAGGATTTTCGTAGTAGCCCGCCTGGAAAATTGCGACCATGTCTTCTGAACCAAAACGTTTATCAAGATTGACATCACCAATCACAGAGCCCAAGATGTCGGTCATCAGGAAATACACATCGAACACATTCACTTGTAAATCTTGATTTAGATCAAACCACTCGTCGTCGTCGCCATAGTTTACTGCGTCGCAAAGCAGCTCCACATCGTCGACAAGAATGAGCCCATCTTCGTTAAAGTCACCGAGTAAAAAGCCGGTCCCAATCACTTCGATGCGAACGAGTACCGGATCGGAATCGATGCCAAAGTCGGTGGCAAAATACGAAAACTCGTCGAAACCAGCGAATCCGGTCTCCGGCAGGTAGGTGAAACTGCCATCCATATTAAAATCCAACAAACCATGGTTCGGATCACTCACCACAAACGCAGCTTTCGCGTCGCCCTCCGGATCGAAATCATTTGCTAACACGCCCGCCGATTCATCCACGACCAAGGGAACTCCGACGTGCGTTTCGTACGCATCCTCCAGAGACAGCACGGGACCGTTTTGCCCGATCGCCAACCAATACCAAGACCACCAATCACCGAGCAAGGCAGACACGAGCTCCGATAGGTCTAAATCGGGTACGTCGGGGAGCGTATCCAGGAATTCGTCCCAAAGGAACGGGTCATCCGAAATAACGCCTCCGGGATAGCAAAATAAATCTTCTTCGTCGGGGCACTCGAAAATCGGGTCTTCCGTCGGATCGTGGGGATCGATCCCGAAGGGATCTGAAAAAGAGGCCCCCCGGAGGACGAATTCGGCCAGCTGACGGGGACGTCCACCCACCCGATCGGTCGATACTTGCACGGCATAACTGCCAGGCATCAAGAGAATCCCGTGGGAGGTTCGCGTGGCATTCAGCGGTCCGGAGACTCTGGAGAGCAACTCGCGATCTTCATTCCAAAAATGCACGAGCACGACCTGACCGTCGTTTTGCTGTAAATTACCTACCGTATCGACAGCAAAATGGAATAGTTGTGGGCGTGCAACGTAGAGCGCTTGGACCACAACCGGATGATCTCGACTGATGACTCCCTCCATGAAACTGTCCATGCGCACCCACTCGTCCACCAAATTCACCAACAAGCGGTAATTCCCGACCCGAAAAGCTCCCTGCGTATCGTTGGGCTGCACGCGCACAAAATACTGTGAATTCGGTTTCAAGCGTGCCTGAAGTACGAGTTCCCCATTTCCATTGACCAAGATTTCAGACTGAACCCGTCTTCCTCTGGAGTCCAACACAATGGCCTCCGGTATGAGACCAGCAAGATTCAACGAGCGCACTGTCAAATTCAGCACAGGGGATTTCTGAATTTCATTGGTCGCGAAGTGGAAGTAGTCGACATCATGTTTATTCGAAATACTAGCAATCTGTTCAAAACGTCTGGATGCAGTAAAACCGTCACTGACCTGCAAATCGCTGGCGTTTTCCAGCTGATCATCTTGACTCAGATCACTGTTTAGCAGAGCTTTTGGATCGGAAATCAGTGTTTGCAATTGCTCCGCTTTCAGGTTACGAAGACGTCCTGTGACGACATCATCGACAGCTCGCGCGTCCACTTGCGGAAGACTGTCAAACGAAACAACGAGCGAGTACGCCCCAACTGCGAATTGATCGCTTCGTGCCGAGCTCACTTCAATAAAATAACCTGCATCCGCATCAATCTCATCGAAACGTACCAGCAGCGTAGCCCCCTCGGCTCCTGCAGACGAGCTGCTGCCAACTTCCACTCCATCTCGAGTCAGCACTCGCAGCTGGGGAGCCAACATACTAATCCCACTCGACTGCAAACGGACCGTGACGGTGCTGCCAAATCCCTCATCTGGCATGGCAAAATAATCTTTATCACTCCGAGTCATCAGATCGCCGTAAACTACGATGGGGGGCAGTTGTGCCTCCAGATCAGGATCCGGGATCAACAGGTCAGTCGCCGTGCGAAATGTATCGTTCGGTTCGTGCAGATCGGGAACTCGTTTACCATGCAGGCTCTGTACGTGTTCAATATCCTCTCTTGTCAATCTTTGAGACTGAGGCAGATTGTGACTATGCATCGCGGAATCATGGTTTTCACTATGATCTAGCCCAAAAACGTGTCCCGCTTCGTGAAGCGCAACGGCATACAGTTGATCGAGTGAGTTGATTTCAGCTTCGGTGTTAAAGAACACATCGCCAGCCCAGGTACCGGCAATCACGGAGTTTTGAGAGACGCCCAGCGCCATCGCATCGCCCATTAACGGCCGAGCTCCCATGCGAATATCACCAAATCGAGAATCCTGAGTCCGAGGTCCCGGTGTCCCCATCGGTTGCCCTTGATCCGTCACAACTCCAATATTGACGTTCGTGTGCACCGCCCAGGTTTGGAAAGCGCGTAACAGGGTGGCCCTCCAGACACGCGGTGCCGCCAATTCGTCAAATTCCTGAAAAAGCGTACTCGGTTCATCACCAATCTCGGTGCCATCCGGAACAAAACTCAGCGTCAATTGCGACGTATCATTCCAGACAAGGCCTGAGCCTGCGAGCAAACAACGAGTTTCCAGACTTTCTACTTGCAGGCGCCGATGCGTCGTCAATCGACGGTCTTTCCCACCCTTCGGCAAACGAAACCAATTCGTTGACATGATACCCTCAAAGCTGAGTAGCTAATTTGACGCAGGAATAGTTGTACTTCGATTCGATTGGACCCTTTTCTGGATTACCAATGCAGCCCGCACCAGATTGCGAAATCCATCTGTCCGACGAATCGAATCTAAATCAGAATCACTGGCAGCTTTCGTCAACCAGTACGGATCGATCGAGATGGCTTCTGCGAGATAAGCCACAGCGTTTTCTGTTTGCTCCGAATCCTTCGCCACCCCCAAAGCATAGACACAGGCCATTTGAAAAAGGAGTTTTCCATCCCGACGAAGCTGCAAAGCTTGCTGGCCCTCTTGAACCGCCAGGGCTTGGTTTCCCATACGAGCCAACATGACGGCTCGAGCCATCCTATCGGTGGGATCTTCAAAACGCTGAACTAAGTCAAACAAAACATCAGCGGCGGCTTCTGGTTGCTCCAAATGTTCTCCGTAGACAAAAGCCAGATTACGACCGACTTGAGCGGAAAAAGGCATCAGTTCTTGAGCGCGTTGGATATCGGCCAACGCTTGTTGAGGATCTTCTTCGACACGAGCCAGTCCCAGGGCCATCCATCCCTTCGCGTCGACCGGCGCGCTCGCGAACGCCTTTTGGCGATCGGCCTCAGCCAGGTCGTTTTCGCCCAATTGATCGTAGACGCGAGCTCGAACCAACAAGGTTCGCGGACGGTGTCCTTGAAGACGAACGACTTCTGTCAAATCCTGAATCGCCGCCTTGAAATTCCGGAGTCTCTTCTGACAGAGTGCTCGATTGAATAAAGCGGGTGCAAAGTCTTCCTGTAACTCCAATACCCGGTCGAAATCATGCTTGGCATCCATGAATTCACCCGATTGAAATCGACAGAGCCCACGATTGAACCATGTCAAATACATGTCCGGCCACAGGGTAGCGCAGGTGGTGAAACAACCATCGGCTGCTGAAAGCCGCTCGAGTGAAACGTAGCAATTCCCCAGCAGGAACCAGGAAGAGAAATCAAACGGATCGGCGGCTCTGAGCTGCTCAAAGTGATTCACTGCAGCAACATAATCACCTTGTGACATCAGCTGTTGAGCTAACATCATTCGTTGTCCAGAAGATACCCAACCCTTGCTCAAGTCCTGTCGTGTAGGAGTTAGCTCTTCATCCTGCCCCAGCTTTTCGAGCGTCAACTGCTGCTCGGATAACGCTGCTGGTAATCGATCGTCTACAAAGAGACGTTGAGCCAACTGGTTGTGCAACTGCGCGCGTTGGAGCTGATCTGTCGACAGCGTGCTATCCGCCACCTGCCTCACACTGGCCGCAGCCAATAGAAAATACAATTCGGCCAAATCATCACGCAACTCCTGTCGCTCCATCCGATCGAAATGGCGAACAAGTGGATTCGCACTCCAGGCCAGCGCCGGTTCTAAATCAACTTGTTGAATAAGCTCCTGAGCGCGCTCCGTCGCGTCAAGTGCGAGATGGGCATCCAAATCGTGTGCGCCGAACAGGACTCGCAGCCGAGGCAGCTCCCGATCGATTGTCTGCCCGACCGTCATGAGATGGGCTCGCTGGAACTGTTGATCTCGTATCCAGGCCATCGAAGCCGCCACCCCTAACAAAATGGCGGCGACGACCGAAATGGTCGATGCCGACAGGATGCGTGGATGTCGACGACACCATTTTTGAGCTCGCTCAGTGACCGACCAATCGGCTACAAATCGAAGCGGGCGATTCTCGAGATGACACTCGAGATCCTGCTTAAGCTCATTAACAGTTTGGTATCGCCGCTCGCGATCCGGCTGAAGACAGCGGCAAACCACGGCCGCTACACTACGGGGCACCAACGGATTCTGGTCTCGAATGTGAGGCACATCGATGGGGCAACCTGCGGGAGTGGCAAACGCTCCGACTTCCGACGATTCTTCCGGATTAGGCAGCTGCCGACAGAGCAGCTGGTAAAGCAAAACGCCCAAGCTGAAGATATCGCTGCGTTGATCAATTGGATGCCCAGTGGTCATCGATCGCTTCTGCTCGGGTGACATGTAAGGCCAGGTCCCACCCACCATCAAGCAGGCACGTCCTCCCACCACGATTTCGTCTGAAACATTGAAATCCAAGAGCATGGGACGACCGTCATCGGTCAGCAACACGTTCGCGGGCTTAATGTCGCGATGGAGAATGCCACGTTGGTGGGCATGCTCCAGACCGGCAACTATCTGCCACATGATTTGGATCACAGCATCGACATAGCTCTGTTTTTCGAGCGATTCCAATTGACTTTTGACTGCCCAATCATCCGTATCACGGCCGTCAGATCGAGCACGAATCACCTCACCAATAAGTTGTCCACTGGTCGGCAGCCGATTGAGCTTTTTCAGCGATCGCACAACGTCTGCCAAAGTTGTGCGGCCAAAATATGGCATGCAAACTGCCTGCAATTGGTCGGACTCATGCGTCGAATAGATCGGTACGATATGGGTGTGTTGCAATCGAGCCAGATGTTGAGGTTCAACCGATCGCCCCGTTGAAATCTTTAAAACAACCAGCCGATTGGCAAGTTGAGCTTGCTTCGCTCGAAAGACCGTTCCGAAAGTCCCCTGCCCCAGCGTCTCCAAAAGCTGGAAATCTTGGAAACAATCACCCGGTTGAGGAAACCGTTGGATCGCGTTAACTAATCGATCCGACTCAGGGCCCAAATCATCAATTGTTTCCTGTAACTGGTGAGGCAACCGATCGGTGGTGGACGATTCAGTAAGGGGCCAGTGGTCGATTGAAATCGCGAAGCGTTCCACGTATTCCTCGGGTTTTACGTCGGATCCCGATTGCAAACGACAACGATATTCCTCAAATGCCAATTCGCTGAGTAGTTCTCGATCTTTCAGGACATTGGCAAAATTGTTTTGATACTCAGCTAAGCGTTTCGGTGTCCCTTGTCGCCAACAACTCTCGAGATCAATCCGCATCAATTCAACAGCGACAATCGCATAATCATCGTCGTCGGAAGGCGGCAAAAATTCATTCAACGCAACCTCTGGATCCTCGACCCGGGCGCGCTCGAACGCATCGATGCGATCTTCCTGTGCGTCTAACAATGACCTATTCATCTTGTGCCTCGACCTGGGCGGCATCATCATCAATCAATTGGGCGAGTTGTTGTCGAACTTTTTGCAGAACACGTTCGACGGAACGTTTCGAGCGACTCGTTTCATCGGCAATCTGCTGGACCTCATTCCCCTCAATTCGTAGCTTGATCATTCTTTGTTGGACATCGGGCAAACTCCCCACGACTTCGTCGATGATCATGGAAAGAATCTGCATCGGACTCTCATCTTGAACGCCCCGATAACTTTCCAACCCGGGCGACCCCACCGTACGAAAAACATCTCGTTTCTTCGCCCGATGGTGAACAGCCAAAGCTCGAACTTTATTTAAGGCCAGGACCAACAACAACTGCCAGAGTTGCTCGCCGGGTGGGACGACATAAAGCCCCTCGGACGCACGGCGAAAAAATGTTCGAAAAACTGACTGAACGACATCTTCGGGATCAAAACGAGTCGATAACTGCCCGGAGGTCTGTGCCCTGGCTAAGGCCTGCAAACGATCCGCATAGCGCATGTATAGCGCCGTCGCAGCATCCGGTTCACCTCCTCGAAACCGACGCAGCAACGAACGATCCGATCTTTCAGATTCATCGTGATCAAAAACGGTCATCCAGCTACCCTCCAAGGAGAGTCGAATTGACAGCTCCCATCCGCCAAGCAGAATCCCAGAAAACCAATCCGACGGTTTCCCACCCTCCCCAGCGCGTCTCTCGGATCCTCCAGGAGCGGATAGAAACAGCTTTCGCTTGGCCGAGATAAAAACCCGGCAGCCCATCCTAAGCTTAATTCAGATCTGCACTTAACTCAACGATCTGGGAGCACGGATTGGCTGATGAATCGCTTTTAACAGGGCCAAAACCCGATCATCTCGCCAACGGGTCGAAATCACTTGCACCCCAACGGGTAAACCGGAACTGCCCGCCTCGCTGCGAGCCATTGACCGATCCACCAAATCGCGACGACTTTCACGAACCGATTGTTCATCTGGCCTGACACAGGTGACGTGTGCCGTGCCGGCAGGAACTCCCAGAAGGTTGTAGACGCCATTATAAATTAGCGCGTAATTTGCATAGAAGTCACCGTGATAGAAGGCAGCGATCGGCGCTGGCGGCGCGATCAAAGCATCAATCCGTTGATCTGCCAATTCCCGTTGAAACCTCCTACGAAATTCTCGAACTTGCGTTAGCAGGCGTGAATACTCTTTCGCGTTTAAAATTGATCGCCGCAGATTCGACAACGTCGCTCCCAATCGTTGTTGCCCAATCCGGGTTGCCACTGCCGCTGCGAGCGGACGAAAAAGTGCTGGGATTCGAGCCAAACGGAGGTAGTTACGAGTTCGCCAATCGACGGTCGACCCACGCAATTGCTCATGAATGTCACTGAGCCCTTCCGCATAGAATATCCGGGTGTAAAGAGCCCAGATTTCCTCAAGACAAGCGGGCCTGTAGGCGACCGTTTCCACCCCTTGCCCCACCAGTTTGGCCCTGGCTTCATGCACAGCGCGTTTTACGGCAGGAGCAACTGGAAGCGATTCAAGTTCGTCATACACACCAACTCGCAGCTTCGACAGATCGATTCGTTTCGGATTGGACAACGGCAAGGCAACCTCGTCAAAGTTGCGAGCGTTTGTCGCGGTAAGAACTTCCATCGCCAGGATCAAATCATCGACCGAGTGAGACAGCGGGCCTGGCTGCACCCAATCGGAGGGCCAATTCGCGGAAAGTCGATGTCCCTGCATCGAGAGTTGGCCTCCGGTCGGCTTAAAGCCGCAAATCCCACAGACATGCGCGGGAAAACGAATGCTGCCTGCCCCATCACTGCCCAAGCCCAATGGAGATCCTCCCGCAGCGATGATCGCAGCCTCTCCTCCGCTTGATCCGCCTGGGCCACGCGTCACATCCCACGGATTGTTCGTGCAACCATAGACTGGATTATCCGATTCAGCCGTCATGCCAAGTTGTGGCACATTAGTTTTTGCCATCACAATCGCACCCGCCTGGCGCAGGCGAGAAACAACCACGGCATCTTTGGTTGCACGATGATGTCTCAACGTTGTCAACCCGGCTGTGGTAGGCAAACCGACAACATCGAACATTTCCTTAATCGTCACTGGCACACCATGCAGAACCCCCGTCGACTGTCCGGCTGCAATTGCCGCATCAGCGGAAATTGCTTCTTGCCTTGCTTCCTCGAAGCGATCGACGACGACCGCATTTAAATCAGAATTGACTTTTTCAATTCGGCAAATGAAAGCCTCCAAGACATCGATCGCACGCAATTCCTGCCTGCCAATTCGGCCAGCAATTTCGCTGGCACTAAGATCTGTTACCAAGGGATCCGACGGCATTTGTGAGACCATTTCCGCTAAAGCGGCTACGATTTGGGTGAAGCAACAAGCGACTCGATAAATGAATCCACTTCGCTCCAGAATTCTGGAGGGTGAGGGGCATTGTGTCCACCACCTTTCTCAGCGACAAATCGCCTTTGATCAGAAGTCGATGCATCAAATAATGCGCGACCAAATTCGAATGGAACGATCTCGTCAGCCGTTCCATGAAACTGCAACAGCGGGCCTTGGTAATCGCTTATCTTACCAATCGACGCCAAGCGAGTTCGCATCAACCAACGCACGGGCAACCAGGGAAACTGGCGCGCGGCTACATCAGGAAGACTGGAAAATGTGCGGTCGAGAACCAAACCGTGCGCGCCCTGTTGGACGGCAAGATCGACCGCCACGGCTCCCCCCAACGAACGACCGACCACAATCGTCTGATCCGGATCAAGCCTCACGCGATCCGCAAGCCACGCTTGTGCAGCACGTCCATCAGCCAAAACACCGGTTTCATTGGGCTTACCGTGGCTGCGACCGTAGCCTCGATAGTCAAAAGCAAATACCGTTACTTGTAAGCGATCCCGAAACGCAGCCAACTCGTCGGCCAAATAAGCCACATGTTCCCCATTACCATGACAGAACAAAACAAACCCTCGTGGCTCAGGATGTTCGACCAACCATCCATGTAATTGCGTTCCATCCTCGGAAAAAAATGTCACGTCCTCATGATCCAACCAAGACGCATCCCAATCGCCATGAGGAAACCGAGGTGCGGGAAAGACCATCGAATTTTCGAAGTACATCAGACCAAGGAGAAACAGCAAATTGGCAACGAAAAACAAGATAAATAAATTAAGAAGCAACCAACTGATTTTTCGAGAACTCCACATGGATTGAGCCTAATAGGCGGCCAGGAATATTAAGAGCGCTAACGACCAACCATCATCCTACCAACTGACTGATGCTGGACAAATCCAATTCGGACAGATCCTCGCATCGATCAGAGCCCGATTGGCCCCCGTTGCTCTCGTCTTCGCCAAATCAGATGTTAAACTAAATGACTTACCGCATCCGACATCGCCAACTCAACGGCCCAATCGTCCCTTGCCAACACCCCGAACAGATAGCCTAACTCACCAGATTCGATGGCTGTGGCTCCTCTATGTAGGATTCATCATCTACGGAACATTGATGCCGTTCTATCGCATGGACGGTATCACGCTCAGTGAGATCGTTGCTGCCAACCTGGCGAGAACAAGTTGGCTTCCTTTCTTTAATCGTGACGGATCGCGTCCCCCGATTCCGGATATGATCCAGAATGTATTTTTTTTCTTCCTTTTGGATTCCTCGGCTATTTTTCGTTCCGTCGTCATTCTTGGATCTGCTACACGGCGATCGTGACCGCTGGCATGACGTTGAGTTTCACAGTAGAAGCTCTACAACTCACGACCATCTATCGCATCACATCCCCAACTGACGTGGCTACGAACACGATCGGAACGATCCTAGGTCTGTTGATCGCCAATTCGGTAAACTTCTCAATCCAACAAACCCCTGCTTCGTTGAAATTGAGCCTGCGTGAGAATCGGATGGCGTTTCTGTTTCTCGTCGCCCTGGTAATCACCGTGATTGGAGCTCTGGCTCCGTTCAATTTCAGCCTGGACGCTGGCATCGTGGGATGGAAGCTTAATCACTTTTTGCGTCAACCCTTTCAGTTAAGCACAAACATCCGCGACGAATTAGTCGTCGGCTTTCGCTTCTTCCTCTTGGGTTGCTCGGCCTCCCTCTTTTTCCGCTCTTTTGACAAGCGCTCCTATCCTTGGGCGGGAATTACCTTCGCGATCGGTTGGGCGATCGCACTTGAGTGTAGCCAATTCATCGTCACATCACGCATACCAACGTTTTAGGACGCGGTCGTCGCCGTGGTCAGCTCTCTGCTGGGAGTACTTTTTTCGTTTATTGATTTTGAAAAAATCCCTCGCTTGATCTGGACAACAGTCGTGATACTCGTGACCGCCATTTCCTCAGCGGTACACAATCTGGCACCTCTGTCAGTGGACCAACCACTATCGTTCGTTGAACTGGCTGCCTTTCTTTCTGCACTTCGATCGAACGTCACTTGCTTCAATTTCAAACTTCAATCAATCGGCACTTGTCTTTTTTCCGTTAGGATTTCTGCTGCCATCAATCTACCCTACTCGCAGTGTGCTGATCCTCGTCTCCGCAATTGTCTCTGCAGCAATCGCATTGCCTCTCGAAATCAGCCAAGGCTGGGTCATTGGTCGCTACCCGAGCATCACCGATGCCATCGGGGCGATCGCAGGAGCTCTGCTGGGCAGCTGGATTTCCTGGCATTATGAAGACCGACGTCGATCGACGACCGAACCATCGCTGAAACCTCGACTCACGGAAGACTCACAGTCCCCGTCGCTTCGCCAATCGAGTTCAGGGGACCTTGCCTAACAAGCGGCGGCACGGATTGATTCGCTCGGCATGCGGCGGACGAGACTTGGATAATCGGTGAAGCTCGTGGCTTTCTCAGCGAAAGCTCCCCCCCCAACTTCGAAACGCTGCATTCAAAATAATCGCACAACGTTTTGTCGGCGATAATGCCAGCGGCTTCGGGACAGATGCTGATTGAAAGCTGGAAACCGCGCAGGCAGCGAATGACTTTGCTCTAGCCCAGTCTTCGACGACACTCGTCAAGCATCTGCTTGGTTCGTGTCGCCCCCACACGTGTGACGCCAAGTTCACGAACGGCGAGCAACGCATCAAAATCACGAATACCGCCAGCGGCTTTGACTTGAACATGGGTGGCGGAATGCTCGCGCATCAGCTTGAGATCCTCGTGTGTTGCGCCCCCCGATGCGTAGCCGGTAGACGTTTTGACCCAATCCGCATCTAACTCAGAACAAATCTGACAAAGTCGTATCTTGTGTTCATCCTGCAGAGACGCATTTTCAAAAATCACTTTAACTTTCTGCCCTGCTGCGTGCGCCAGATCGATCACTGCCTGAATGTCCTTTGCCACATAATCCCAGTCACCACTCAAAGCTTTCGACACATTAATAACCATATCCAATTCCTGACATCCATCCGCGATCGCTTGCTCAGCTTCCTTCTGTTTGACCGCGGTTGTATGACCACCATGTGGAAAACCGATCGTGGTGGAACCTTTGACACGACTCCCCACAAGCAAATCGGCACAGCGATGCATCGCATAGGGCATGATGCACACACTTGCCACATCGTACTCTAAAGCCAATCGAATCCCGTCCTCCAGCTGAGTTTCCGTCAAAGTGGGGTTGAGCAGTGAATGATCGATCATCTTCGACATATCGGGATAGCTGAATTCCATATCAATCTCTTATTCTTGTCCAGGCCAAAGCCAACCGGTATCGTCCAATTCGATCATGCCAATCGTTGCTGATAAAATCACAGCGGATCAGCATCGCGCCGCTTCGGTTTGAAATCGCGTCAAAAGATCTCGCGCGGAATGGTTCGAAACTAACATCACCGCCTGGGATCCACGAGAGCGGAAAGGTTCTTAGCCGCATCGCCGCCACGATAAGCCGGCGGTTCTCACCTTGTCAACCGCAGGAAATTCTTCCTAGCTGTCACGACAAAAATCCGCCAGGCGAATCGTCGCCCAGTTGAGGGATCTGACCAAGTCAACAAAGATCCGTTGAGATGGCTTATACTGACAGGCACCCCTTTTTCAATTCGCTCTAATTCATTCAAGGGTCATCAAACGTTATGCCCACAAACCGCCGCAGGTTTCTCCTTAAAAACGCGTTGGCTATCAGCACCTACGGCTTTCTGAGTTCGTCATCAGCGCAATCCATTCAAGCTAAGCCAACAACAAAGCTCAATGAAAAGCAACTGGCAGCGATCGCCGCTAAGCCCATCCTACAGCCCGACCAATTCGACCGGCCGATTATCATCGAATCGCTGGAGTTACTTCGCAATGGGTCGACTTTTCTGACACGGGTTCGAGCCAAAGACGGCAGCGAGGGAATCGCAGTGGCGAACAGTTCTCGATTGCGTGAATTGTACCCTGTCTTCCTGCGTCGCGTCGCGCCGTTTTTTATCGACCGAGACGCGCGTCGATTAGAAACTCTTCAGACGGAATTCTATCGCCATGGCAGCAATTACAAACTACAAGGCATTGGCCTGTGGGCCCCCTACGCCGCAGCGGAAATGGCGATTCTCGACCTACTGGGAAAATCCACTCAGCAATCGATTGGCGAGCTGCTCGGAGGGGTCAAACGAACAAAAATCGATGTCTACCGCGCTAGCGGTAAACGAGGCAACTCTCCTGAAGAAGAAGTTGCCTATTTAAAACAACTCGTTCGAGAGACCGGCGCGAAGGCGATTAAATTCCGGCTTGGCGGACGAATGTCAAACAACGCGGACTCACTCGCCGGCAGAAGTGAAACACTAATTCCCCTCGTTCGAGAAACATTCGGGCCTGACTTCACGCTTTATGCCGACTCAAACAGTTCTTACGACGTGGAACACGCAATCCGAATCGGGCGGATCATGGAAAATTACAACTATGCTTTTTTCGAAGAACCGTGTCCGTTCGATCACATTTGGGAAACGAAACAGGTGGCGGATCAGCTGAAAATCCCGATCGCCGGCGGCGAACAGGAATTCAGCTTGCGACGATTTCGCTGGGCGATTGCCAACCAAGCAATCGATGTCGCACAACCAGACCTGCATTATTTTGGCGGCTATTTACGTGTCATCCGCGTCGCCCGCATGGCAAACGCCGTCGGCATGCCGTGCACGGTGCACATGTCTGGCAATGGCTTGGGCTACATCGACGTCTGCCACCTCGCCTCCTGCATCGAGAACCCCGGTCCGCACCAGGAGTTCAAGGGCGAAAGTAAAATCCCGGTTCATTGCGAAACCTCTTCCCTTCAATGCGAGCAAGGTCAAGTCCAAGTCCCATCGGGCCCAGGCTATGGCATCAGCATCGATAAAAACTTCGTCAACGCCGCCAAACGGGTGAGAGTCTAGCCCGCGATTTGTTCTTCTTCCGCATCCAATACAGCAACGCTCTCTTTTTCCGACAACGTGCTCAAACTTCGATGGATCCAAAATGCGTTTTGCAATCATCGCCTCGCTTGCGTTTTCGTTCTGGTCGACTACCACCACGACAGTGCCGGCAATCACTCAACCTAATGTTCTCTTGATCTTGGTGGACGACCTCAAGCCAGCCTTAGGGTGTTATGGGGATGTACACGCAAAGAGTCCCAACATCGATCGACTCGCCAAACGCGGGATGCGATTTGATTTGGCTTACTGCAATCAGGCCGTTTGTGCACCGTCACGATTCACGCTAATGCTGGGATCTCATTCGACCTCGACAGGACTCTACGGCTTGGGAAATCAGCTGCGCAAAACATTGCCCCATGCGGTAACGCTGCCACAACATTTCGCACGACATGGCTATCACACGGAATCACTCGGCAAAGTCTTTCACATCGGACACGGTAATCAAGGAGATCCCGATTCGTTCAGCGTGCCGCATTTCCACGAAAAAGTCATTGAATACCTCGACCCAAAAAGTACAAACGGCGGAATGTTGACACGTGAGGAAGCCTACTTTACGAACCAACGATTGGGCCAAATTGGCAAGCTGCCGCGCGGAGCAGCTTTTGAATCCCCCGACGTCCAAGACCAATCCTATGCTGACGGCCGAGTTGCGGCGGAGTCAGTCCGCCGACTGCGAGCGGCGAAAGAGAGGCGAGCGCAGCATGGCACTCCCTTCTTCATCGTCACTGGCTTTGCCCGACCTCATTTACCGTTTAGCGTGCCAAAAAAATATTGGGATCAGTTCGATGCCGCCACACTGCCATTACCAGAATTTGAAGAACTGCCTCAGGGAGCCCCTCCGGTGGCAGGGAAACGTGGCGGGGAAATCAACAATTACAAGCCTGTCCCCCCCCATGGCCCGATCGACGAAAAACTAAAAAGCCAATTGATTCACGGATACTACGCCAGTACGAGTTACGTTGATGCACAAATCGGAAAGCTAATTGACGAACTCAATCGACTCGAACTTTCGCAGACAACGATCGTGGTGCTGTGGGGCGACCACGGATTCCATCTTGGCGATCTCGGCATCTGGACAAAACACACCAACTACGAACAAGCGAATCGCATTCCAATCTTAATTGCGGCGCCGGGCATCACCCGCCCCGGTTCATCAACACGACAACTCATCGAGAGTGTCGATTTGTTTCCCACATTGGCAAATCTTGCCGGCCTGCCTGCTCCTCAAGGCCCACAACCCATCGACGGCGTCAACTTGGCCCCCATCTTAAAAGATGGCACCAAGCGATTAAGAGACCACGCTTATCATGTTTATCCCCGGCGACGAAAACTGGGGCGAGCGATTCGAACCGAACAGTATCGATTGGTTCAATGGAAAAATTTCTCAGACACATCAGACCCTGTCGAGTACGAACTCTATGACTATCACGCGGATCCATTGGAAAAACGAAACCTCGCTCGCATCCAGCCGGAGATCGTCCGAGAATTAAATGCCAAACTGACGAAGTATCCCAGCCCTATCACACGTCATCGCAATTGACAATCGCTCGGAAATCCAGCGTCTCGGGCGGTTCGCACGCATCACTTTGAATTCAGATCCTGTCGCATCAAAGCAAGCCAACCTTGAACTTGCTTGTCTTCGGGCCGTTTCTTGGCAACTTGCTCCAACTGATTAATTGCCTCTTCCAACTTCCCCGCTTTCATCAGCAAACCGCCAAGCCCTTTTCGAACCATTAAATCGTTGGGCTCAAACGCAAGCGCCTCTCGCATCGCTTCAATGGCTTCGAGCGGTCGCTGTTGCCTATCAAGACAGCGAGCCAAATTGTAATAGGCCATCGAAAAATCGGGCTTAATCGAAATCGCCTTGCGAAACGATTGCTCAGCCTTGCCCAATCGTTCCGACGACTTTTCGAGTGAAGCCCAGTAACGCTCCAAAATACCCCGCCGAAAATGCGCCTCCACCGAGTTCGCATCCAATTCGACCGCCACGTCCAGGTGCCGTTGCGCATCCTGATAATGCGAGAGCGCCAGCGCCGAATCTTTACTCTGCTGAGCACGCCGCCCAAGCCGAATGTGAGTGCGACCCAAATAGACACGCGCAAACAGCGAATCGGGATACTCCGATACGGCACGTTCAAGAACTGCCAGAGAGTCGGCATAACGTTCTTCGCTATGAGCCACATCTGACTTCGAAAGCAACGCCTTCAAACCCGTTTTCAATTGCGCCATCCCGCGTGTATACGGATCCGACCAATTCGTATCAGTTTGCTGATCGGCCAGTTGCTGCTGCTTCTGCCCAGCCTCGACATCGCCGGTCCGCATCAATGCCGTGGCCAGCAAGTTTCCAATCGTCTTCTGCTGACAAAGGCTCGCCCGTAACTGCTGCCCGGCTCGCTCCAGTGTGCCCCGAGCCTCAGCTTGTCGACCATCACGTTCAAATCGCTTTGCCCGTTCCACTTCGGCTTCATAAGTCGCTTTAATCTCCCGGTGAGTTTCGAGTATCTGGTTCTTACAACCCTCGTAATCCCCGCGAATAGAAAGCAAACGTGCTTGCGTGAAGCGAGCACGCACATTTTGTGGATTCTGCGTTAACGAACGTTTCAAATGCTGTTCGGCTTCATCAAGCTGACTCTGCTCCAGCAACCCCTCCACCAGCACGAGACGCGCCGTATCCGTTGGATCACCTGGAAGTTCAGCACACTGCTTCAACAACTCTAGGCTTTCCTCCGGAGAGACGGTGACAACCCAACGAGCATGCAGGTAAGCCCATTTTTGATTTTGAGGTGCAAGCCGAGCTGCTTCAGCGAAACAGGCAATCGCCTGTGATTCAAAAGAGTGTGCGGCAAACACCATCCCAAGATGACCCCAGAGATCAGCGGACTCAGGCTGCTCCAATACGTCCTGGCGAGCTTGCTTCACGAGTCGTTCAATCGCCGGATCAATCTCCTGATCCGGTGCCACATTCAGTTGGGGAACGGTTGCAACCAAGCGATTTTCTGTCGAAATCGGTTTCCGACAGCCAACCGTAATCGCAAGCATTGACAACAACCCAACAGTGAACAGCAGACTAGCTGAGCTGCTCAAACCAGGTAAGCTACTCCAGCCAAATCGCATCTCATCGGAATCGCGGATCGACAACTCGGCCCGCGGAGAAGAATTTCGTTTTTTCAATCTGTTAATCATCACAAACAGTTTTCATCCAAGATGAAAAAAAGGGCGAAAAGTACCACCATGCCCCACGAGCATCAACAACAACTTTTCCCGCTCCACCCTGACCGTATCATAACTCGCTTTTCCTTCAGCACGACTGCGAGCAGAGTCGATCAGGCCTGGCAAGCGCCCCGGCACGGCGACGCTTCCCCCGGACATAAAAAAAAAGCATCTTCAACCGTCAAAAGGGCGGTCGCAACAGGGCGCTCCGACCGACAGTAAAAATCAAAATCCGTGCCCTCTTCGACTCGACATGTTAACAAATTTTAACACACGTAATTTCAGGAAGAATTTGACACTGGGACTTGTTCTGCTTAGGTTAGGAAACCTGTACTCATATTTAGGGCGACCTGATTCCGTCCATTAAACTTTCGATTTCCAGTAAGTTCATTCGCACCTACTGAAAAACCGATCGAGGGATCAACAGATACCGTGATGGGCAACACCGAGTCATGTCGACGTAAGACCCGAATCGACTATCAGTTGTGGATACTGGTCTCGGCCGTAAAAAACAGAAAATTGCTGCATTTGACGACGAGGTAGATTCTATGAGGCAGCAACAGTCGAAGAAGGCAAAATTTCAGTTTGAGTGAACAGAGAAGGAAATAGAGAGGCATCGTGTCAGTGATGAAGTCATCGCTTTCCAACTATTAAATTGTTTCGCGCACTGAATTTTTGCATGTCATTTTATTTAAGGAAGGTTGCAATGCTCAAAAGCTCTCATTTGGGGATCGCGTTGATGCTGACGCTCGTCACATCCGCGACGTCGTTCGGCGAAGTCCCCTTCGAAGTGTTTGGTAACGGTGGTAACAACGGCGAATGGCCAGAAGAAGTCGATGGCTGGGACGGAAATGCGATTCGAATTGCACATGACGCAAACGGTGGCGTGTCCAACGGTGTAAGTTTCGACAGCACTTTCACCGGTGATTACGAGACGCTCGAATTCAATTTCGATTTCCGAATTTGGAATGAAGACGGTTCCGGCGATGCAGACGGTATTGGTTTCGCCTACGCTGACGTCGAAGTCTTTGGTGACGAAGCAGACGAAGATGAGCAATTCTGGGGTGGTGGCGAAGAGCCCAACCTGGAAGGCTCGATCGGCGTTGGTTTTGACACCTGGATGAATGCTGCCCTCGATGATATCGATGCCGAACTCGGCTTTGAAAACGGCACACTGCCAAACTCGTTTTCGCTGCATTACTACGGCGAAACGCTTGTATCCCTTCCTGTCACCGAACTTGACGAAGGTGTTGGCGATGACTGGATTCAAAATGGCAACGTCAAACAGGCTCATATCTTGATCGAGCCGGGCGACAACGACGAAGCCGCCGTAACGCTGACAGTCACCGACACCGAGACGGGTGAATCGGTAGTTCCATTTGACAAGGAACCCGTCCCTGATTTCGAACCTTATGACGGTCGAATCGTCTTCAAGGCACGTACGGGTGGTGAAGACTCAAACCATGACATCGACAATATCAGCCTGACTGCCACCACAGACGGTACGGCAACCACAGTCGTCCATTATGGCGAAGCTGGTCCGGAACCGCGAATTGGTGATTATAACGGCAACGACTTGCTCGACACGGGCGACCTTGACCTTCAAGCTGCCGAAGGTATCGCCGGTGGAGATCTGAAGTACGATCTGAACGAGGATGGCGTGGTTAACACAGCCGACCGTCGTTTGTGGACGAATGACCTGAAGAACACCTGGATGGGTGATGCCGATCTGAGCGGCCAGTTTGACAGTTCCGACTTGGTAACAGTGTTTGCTGCAGCTAAGTACGAAACAGCCCAAGCGGCGACTTGGGGACAAGGCGACTGGAATGGCGACGGAAAATTCGACTCCGGCGACTTGGTCGAAGCCTTCAGCAATGCTGGCTACGAAGCAGGTGAACGACCCGGTGGTCCGAATGCCGCAGCAGTCGTACCCGAACCCTCCAGCCTCGTGCTGACGCTGCTCAGCATCTTTGGTTTGGTTGGCTTCGCTCGACGCCGCAATGGCTAAGCTTGGCTAAACTTTTAATCGTTTAATCCAAAAGGCCCCTCGATTTTCTCGAGGGGCTTTTTTTTGCCCGCAGCCAACAATAAAAGGAGTCAAGCGTCCCGCCGCAATCGCATGAATTGCCGTTGCTAAACAGCAATGCCATCGCCTAGTTCACCCCAGCGAGCCTGAGCAAAACAGCCGAATTATCGGCGCCCAACTGCGCCCGCTGATCCTTCCCAAACATTCCGCAGAACGCAATCTCAAGAATTGGCTGCGGAGCCCAAAAAAACAGAATCCATCCACGAAAAAACTAATGCCCCAAGCGGAATACAACTGCCGCTTACCAACCATTCTGTCTTTCACTTTGAAAACATCGAGACAACCTGCCTTTCATCACAGACTAACAAACTAGCGTTAGCCAATCTCCGTTCAGGAAAGGGCCAGTCGGATTCCAGATTCGCAAACGAAAGGCGATCGAATCAACAACTATTCAAACACCGTTCGCTGGCGGTCCCCCGCATTGGCTTCGGAATCGCCAAGCATTGACGTGCAAAACCGAGCTGCTAAGTTTGTGTGACTCTAGGCCTCCCGATTTCCACTGCTGCCTCTCGCAGCTTCAAAAACGCAGCTCAAGTGATCGCCCCACCTCTATTCTGGACGCTCTTTATGACCAAGAACAAAAGTGATTTAAGCCGCCGCCAAGTCCTTAAAGCGGCCGGAGCCATCACCGCATCCGTAACAGCAAATGAGGTGATTGCAGCAAAAGAGGCCAACTCCAAGCCATCAAATCTAACGCCTGCACAACAAGCGATGGAAAAGCTTTGGGAAGAGCATCTCGCAAGCGAGTTCCAAGCCAATAGCGCGGAAGCAGCGGCAAACACCATGGTTGAAATCCCTGCCGTCAACCATGTACCCGTGATGACAGGTGGATTCGGAAGAAAACAGTTAACTCACTTTTATGGCAAATACTTCATATCCCCCAGATGCCGAAAGATACCGAGATCATCCCCATCTCGCGGACGATCGGTAACGATCGAATCGTTGACGAATTCGTTTTCAGTTCACCCATAACGTACAAATGGATTGGTTTCTTCCAGGCATACCGCCAACCAACAAACTAGTCGAGATCACCAAAGTAGTCGTCGTCGAATTCGCCGGCGAACGAATCCACTGGGATCAAGCTTCTGTCCTGGTCCAAATAGGACTCCTTGACCCGAACACACTTCCAGTCGCTGGTGCGGCAACGGCCAGAAAAGCACTCGATCCACAACTTCCGTCAAACGAGCTAATGAAGCGAACGATCAATGACGAGCAATTGTAATAGGTCAAAAAGATATTGAGCCAAATCAGGCGTTGCAACTCAAACGCCGGGAGTCCAGCCCACTCCTGAAGTGCTAGGATAAGCTTGCTCACGAGCCTTACCCTGCTTTATCAGCTGCGATGTTTCGAGGGAGGAGTAACGAAAAACAATACCTTAAAAACGGTCCAGAGATCAACCAATCGCTCGCCCCAAACATGGAAGCAGCCTGCAGACTGACTTCAATTATCGCCGCCACGAAAGGCAACGCGATATTGAAAACCGGCTCATCAGCCGAATTCTATGGCTCTGCGTTGCCGGATAAAATACCGACCATCCGAAATTCGATCACCGCGTCAGGGGCTTTTTCATGTCATCAGAACAGGCCAATTTGCAATGTCGTATCTCGCAATTTTTATGGAAAGTACTCCAAGCGGAGCACAATCGAACGGGTGATAGTATCTCACACATTGTCGAACGAGCCTTGGCGAACGAACTTGACGTCGTGCACCATTCTCTGTTCCAAGTCTCAACTCGCTCAGCACTCGTCGAAGGCGTGTTTGGCGGCTGCACTCGCGTCAAAGACCTACTTCGGCACGGTGACTTTGGCTTGGGAACATTCGATTCCTTAGACGGCGAAATGGTGATGCTCGATGGAAAATGCTTTCAAGTGCACCCCAAGGGCAAAGCCGCAGTCGCCCCAGATGACGCAATGATCCCCTTCGCGACAATTACGAGATTTGTTGCGGACCAAAGCTTCGCACTGAAAGAAGACTTTAATTACCAGCAACTCCAGGCACAGCTCGACGAATTGCGTCCGTCGGACAACATCTTCGTCGCTTCCGTGTGGATGGCATATTCACCAGCCTATCGTTGAGAGCTGCTTGCAAAGCCAAGCCAGGAGAGAAACTGGTCGAAGCAATCGAACACCAAAGTAAATTTCATGCCGACCGGGCCGAAGGCACACTCGTCGGGTTCTGGTCCCCCGCCTATTCGTCCGCGATTAGCGTCCCTGGATATCACTTTCATTTCATTAATACCGCAAGAACGTTTGGCGGCCACGTGTTTGACCTCAGCGCCGAATCCCTCCAAATCAGCCTTCATCAGGAAACGGACATTCACCTGGCCATCCCTGAAACAAAACAATTCCTTGAAACCGACTTGCAATCTGCCCCAGGAGACGGCCTGGATGCTGCAAAAAAAGAACCGCAATAATTTCGGGCAACGGAGATAAAACAAACATCGCCCGCACAACCTCCCGTGACATGCCCTGACGAATTGCATCCACACACACAAAAAAAAAGCCCGTCGCACAACACGACAGGCTCTGAAACCCAGAATGCTAATTAGCCGTTAAGAATCGCCACACTGGCCGAGCTGCTGCCAGCTTCAGCTGCAAGACGCAATTCCGTGGCACAAAGCCGCTCGCATCGATGGTGCAACGCGATCCTTTTCAACTGGTTCTGGCGAAAGAAAACGAAAATGCGACAAGGTTCGGCGAGAAAAAAACAGGCTGCAGCTATCGCAAAAGAGGTTCGAGTCATCATGGCTTGTATCTCCCTGGTCGCAAACAACGTTCTGAGGTGGCCGCAAAATCCCTACAACCGGCGCAACCTGAAAATAGTACCGTATCGCCTTGCCAATCCGTTACATCTTACAGTGGCTAAACCCCACTTTAATTAGCCCCAAACCGCATCGCCACGAAGATCAACGAAAAATGACAAGGCTCGCGAACAGCGACACAACCAACGCGCACAAACGTCACAACCAACCCCCAACCCAACGGAAAAACAAGAACGCAAGTCGTTCAAAAAAAAGACTTACAAGAAAACACAGCGGCCGATTACCGCTCCAGCAGCCAAGCTGCAAGACACCGAAAACAAATCAAGAAACCTCCCGTCCGGCAGGCCCGCAGCAACCCGCTTAGCAGACGGATTTAGCCGCCCAAGCCAGCTAATTCTCCACTCGACTCCGCCAAAGACCGCTCAACCTTCGAAGCCCCTCCCGCTGGCGACAGCGAACCCTTCTCAGTCGCGACCTCCGCAATTCACACAAAATCCGTGGCAATAATGCCTTCCCAAGATAAAACGTCACGATTCCCAAGAAAGGTAGCAGAAGAAAATACGGCAAAAGCGTCATCAATTCCACAAATCAATCTCACTGTTCACTGCTTGAAAAACCTAAACTACCGACAACCTCGTTCAGTTTACAGTAAAACAGTAAATCGGTCCCCACCGGCGCGTCTTACAGCCAAACACTTCAATGCCGTATTTCTTACTGCCACATTTTTCAGTGTACCAGGATTTGAGAAAGAAAGTCAACTACCTGAAGAAACTCTTACCAATCTCTTCGTATTCTCGTAGTTTCCCCCGCCATACGATTGGCCCCAAACCATTCCGCTCAACACTTTTCGAGGCGAATCGTCAATGGTCCCTGGTCAACGACCGAGCATTCGCGACCGATTGGAAAGCACCGGGAGCGGAATCCAAGCAGAAGGGCACTGCCGAGCAAGCTTCCGACCCAGCTGACCAATGACAATCGCCTGCAGACGATTCAAGTCCGCATTGAATTGCCGGCTGCGACAGGCGTTCCGCTCCTAGCCCAGAAACTAGTTACCGGGTGCGACCAACGCCTAATCATGAGTGGATCTTGCCAGCGATGCGAGGATCAGCAATCGCCTGGAAAAAGAGGCGGTAATACCAGACTCCGACCTTCAAACGGTCTCTCGATATTTCACCGAACTGAGAACCTCAAAAAGCGACTGAAAGTCGTCTTCTGGAATCGTGTTATTTGCAAGAGGAACCTCGGGAACAACCCAACCGTCGTTTGACACTAGCGGATTCCGCTTGAGTGCACGAATGAAACGTATCAGATCAATGAACGCCGACCGCCCCAAAAAACCCTCGTCAGAGGGTTGATTCAACAAACTACCTCGCCATTGATACCGTATAGTCTGAAGATTCATCTCTGACCACATTCGATTTCCAGAGTCCTCAAACGGGCCGATTACGAATCGCATGGCATTGGGCCCGACAAAGGTTGGCGGGAAGAACTGGCCTCGATTGCGATCGACAAGAAAGTCACGAGCATTGGCGGGAAGTTCAAATCCTTCGACCAGCACGTATTGTTTTTTGACCGGATCACCACACCCAGTGAAAGGACCAATATGGTCTGTTTCGAACTGTTCGGGATACGAAGAATCCGGCGAGACGAACTGTGCCAGCAGGTCGTCAAAACGTCGAATCACGGCGATATGCGCGCCCCTGTAATCGTTCGGTATGTTGCGCACATCGAGCGTTCGAGCGAGGGCCACATCCCGTTTAAACTGCGAAAATGGACTAACAACGTTGCGAGCAACCGTGTGAAAAAATACAAACTTGCCGAATTGACTCCAAATTCTCTCAGCTGCGACAGACAAACGGTTCGAAATCGGGACTGGCTCCCCATAAAGGAGACGCCAGGAAAAGCGTCTCGAATATGACTCGAACATAGGGCTCATCACATCTGCGCGTGAAAAGACCTCGACTTCACCGACGATTGGACAGTAAGAGAGAACCATCCCACATTTGAATTCGACTATCGATTTCGCGAGTTCGCTCATTGCGCTGAATGTGGTGTTGTCGCGAACAACAATTGCCAAATCAACATCACTAATCCCCGCAACATGCTCGTTTCGAGCATACGAACCTTTCAGCATCACAGACTCGACAACAGAAAACCTGCGGACCATCGCAAGAAATCTATTGAGTACGACCGAGTAAAAGACACGATAGCTGTGAGAGAACAGCGGAAACTGACATGTACTTTGTACGAATTGCTGGAGCATATGTCGTCGCCAGGTTTACCACTAAGCTTTGCCACAGAAACGCGATTCCAACACGATTTGAACGGATACTTCGGCAATTCGAAGTTTTACCACCGGTCAATATATTACGCCATTTCCAGAAGAATTCCAGAAACATCGCCAATAGGTAAAGAAATTCAACCATTGAACCAGTGCTTAAATTCTTAAACCCGTTGATCGATATCTATCGGCGTTACGCAATTTTTTAATGCGAACAGAGTTCGATCGGCAGAAAATTGCATTAGCCATCACAGTTCAATACATCACAGTTCAATACATCACAGGCGGCAAGTTGGTTATCGAGCAAAGGTAAGGTTAGGTCTCACCGATTTCTATTAATTAACAGACTGCAATTCGGCCAGAATTACGCGGCCGAACCCGACTTACTTTTCGTTCCCGCCATCATCTCTCATCGCATTTTTTTTGAAGATAGCCCTTACCTCATGTTACAGTGAAGCACCAGGGTTCTCCACTACCTCAACCTTGCCAAGTCGACTTATCATGGATCGCTCATTACGAATTCCTTCGCCGCCTCGCGATCGAAAATCTCCAGCGACCCCGATTTTGTTTGTTCATGTCCCCAAGACCGCTGGTACCGCGTTGTTTGCATTAGCAGCGAAAATCTACGGCAGAGTTCCTGGGCAAGTTGACCCTCGCGTGGTGCACCTCAAGATCAACTGGAATGAATCGGACGGTGGTTTCGACGTCGTCAACACGCTAGATAAACACAAGGGGTACCCAATACGTTTCATCAGCGGACATTGCAGCCATCAGCTTCGAAATCGACTCCCGTTTGATCCCATTATGATTTCGATGCTGCGAGATCCCAAGTCACGCGTGCTCTCTGCTTACAACAACATGCGACGAGATAAACAAAACGGATACCACGAGCTGGCAACGCGCATGTCGTTACCTGAAATCCTCGAAAAGCGAGCGATTCCGGAACTCGAGAATGGGCAGGTACGCCGGCTTGCCGGACTTCCGCTTAACATTGGCCCTCTCGATCAAGCACATCTGCAAACAGCCAAACGCCACATGGATCAAGAATACGCGGCGGTTGGACTGACCGAACGATTTGACGAGACTGTGGAACTCCTCCGCATTCTCCTTCGTTGGCCGCGGAAAGGGTATATGCCTTGGAACGTCGCTCCCCCGAGGCAAGCAGAATTAGAAATTTCCAGCGAAGCAAGGCAATTGATCGAAGACCGGAACGCATTCGACATCGACCTCTATGCGCATGCGGTACAACGTTTCGATCGCCAGATTGCGAGCCTCCAACCGGAATTTGACATCAGCGTCAAACGCACCCAGCATTACAACCAACACTGGTACCGTCACTGGCACCAGTGGGCGGTCACGCCTGTTCGCAATATCAAGCGGCTCATTGCCAGTCATCAGCGCGCGGGGCGTTGAAGATCCAGAACCGATGACATGCGGTCAGGAACAGGCTGCTCGTCGCAACACTTAGGGCGAATGGAAATAGATTGGCCATTTCTCCCACGACCGTATCTCAGCATCTGTCGACCGACCTTTTCTTTTGCCTTGGAAAACCGAAGTATCCAGACAACGTGATACCATCGATCGCGGCAAATACGAATCGTTTTTGCCTATGATCTGAGACGGTCAACCGGTCGGTGATTGCCATTGGCACAACGTAAACGCGATCCGATCAGACCAAGGCCAAGGAGCACCAGCACCAACGTTGATGGCTCCGGAACGACTTCAGCCTGAGGAGCACGTGGACCTTGCTCGAATCCCGCATCTGCAAAAGCCGCGACCAAGTCACTTGAACCAAAGCGCAGGTCACCGGTCCAATCCCCTTGAGCCCAATTAGCGTCTTGATCTTGCTCGTACTTGGCTTGAGTAAATACAGCCACCAAGTCACTACTATTGAATTCACCATCTAAGTTGGCATCACCAATCCAGCTATTACTAAGATCTTTTACCCAGACGTTGATGTCACCATCATTAACGAGATTGTCGGCATTGAGATCGAAGGAGGGCGTATTCGCACCGCTCGCCGATTCCGTCACCAGTAGATTGATGTCAGCGATATCCAAAACACCATCTGCGTTGAAGTCTCCGACAATTCCCTCTGCTTCGACTCGCTCTAAAGTCACACCATTGAGAATCGGCAAATTATCCGCTGCACGCGGGTTTCCACCACCCAGCTCGATCGTGAGCAAGTCGTCAGTGGCAGTAATCGTATTCGAGTAAACGCCTGCGGTGGTACCACCGTTTTGAATTCCATTCTGCAGATCAGGCAGATGGAGATTATCGACGACCATGTCACCTTCGATGAAAATGTCAAATCCTCGATCACAACAATTTTCTGCAAATAGCAGCTGCAACTTGTAACTCTGTCCAGCTTCAACATCTAAATCGACGGACAAGCCACTGCCGTAACGGATCGATCCGACGACACCGGCAAGCTCTAGATCGTCGTCGGATTCGCCAAAATTAGCTGGAAACCAACTTGGCAACTCACTTGTTGCATTGGAGATAATGACGCCAGGCGGATCGTCCAGATCCAAGGTTGCCTCTGCAAACTCGACATCCCCGACAACCGCCTCAAGCCCGCCAATGTTCAACGCGTAGGCAAAGTCGCCAACGAGGTCGAGCCCTTCGCCTTCGTCACCGCCAGTGAACGTCCCCAACGCTCCGGACAAAACCGTATTCTTTTCCGCACCCAAATCAGGAGCAAAATCAGACGTGCTGTATTTTCCGTAAAGGTATTCACGAACAGAGGTCATTTCAGACGAGGAGAGCACCCGATCATACACCAGCACCTCGGAAATCATTGCCGAGGCGGCTTCGTTCGCAAATTGCCCAAGGCTCCCCAACGCCAGTTGTCCCGGACTTCCCGTCGGAGATGGATCATTCGTGGCATCATGATTGTTGATAAAAAAAGTACTATCACCATCGATTGTCCCCGTGGCGTCAATCACAACTGGTCGGTTGAACTCAACAGGAACACTGCCCACAAAGCCACCGGCGAAGTTTGCAAAACTAGCGGACCAAGATCCATGCAACCAGTTGGCCGTTGCACTCTGCAAGGTGCGGCCGGCCGAAAGCGACTCCTGGGCCAGAAAGATTGAGTAAGGTCGCAACACCTCAAGAGCACTATCAACTAAGAGACCGGAACCCTCCGCACCGCCGTTAAACGAAAGTGCATTCTGTCCACCCAAGACGGAAGCTTCCAAAAAAGGACCATCGAAGTCAGCATAGGCGTGGAACTCGTTTCCACTTTTGTCGGCCCAGGCGAAAACTTCATCACCAATCGTCGCCGGCATCGACATACTGTCATCCTTAAATAAGGTCGACGCATCCGTCGCATCCAACCACAAGGATAAGCCATCTACAACACTCAACTCCGCCTGACAATAGGAAGTAAATGTCATGACAAAAACGAAAACGTAAAGGCTAACTTTTTTGACT
>JAQWSU010000048.1 GCA_029243025.1 Pirellulaceae bacterium
TTTCGTTGCTGACGTCCATACCACTAGAGGTCATCGCCCAGCCGCAACCTGGGCCGCAAGAATCTTGGGCAAAGTAGGCGAAGAAGCCGGCATCATCGTTAACGACTCGGGCAAGTATGCAAGCTGCCATGACCTTCGACGAACCGCACTGCAGAACTGGTTAGACGCTGGGCAAGACTCGGAAACTATTCAGTTTCTAGCCCGTCATGCTAGTTTCGCGACCACGCAGAAATACTACGTCGAAAACAAAGCAGACATCATCGCTGAGCGATTTCGTCAGGTACAGTCTAGGTACAACGGTAGCTGAAACGCTATGTATAGAGTCTAGGCCTTTAGATTTGCAAACACATGCCTTCTTTGGCAACTTCGACGCGGCAATCGTCAGGGCTGCGGCCCTTGTCGACGAGTAGATTTTGAGCGAGCTTGACAGCCATCGTTTCAATTTCGACGAGATCCTGGTCGGTTCGTTGAGGATCATGATGTCCCAGGTGCAGTCGTCGAACTCCCGCCGCAACGGCGCTCTGAACCGAAGATTCGATTGTGCTGTGCCCCCATCCACGTCGACTCATGGCTGACTTGCCTGAAACCCCTTCTTCTCCCTCATATTCGGCCTGACGGTACTGCGCATCGGCATAAAGCAGGCTGGCGTTTTTCGCAAAATGGGTCAGTGTCGGATCTGGCGTCTCCGCCTGTTCGTGGTCGGATGCGAACACGACCGAGCTTGAACCGCGCTCAAATCGGTAACCAACGCAGTCTCCGGGATGATTTAGAGTGCATGTGTGGATTTCAAGGTCTTCGAGTTGGACGGTTTGGTCTACCGACAGTGGCTGCAACCGTTTGACGCCCTTCAATTGATCGAAGTCAATCGGAAAGTAGGTTTGTCGAAGTGAAGAATGCGATCCAAACAAGGTGGTGAGGCTGTCCAGCACATGTTGAGGAGCCCAAATTGTTACGCTATTGGCCGCATCAAAAAATGGCTCCGCAAAAGCTGTTGCCAGCGTGTGATCCATATGGGCGTGCGTGATGAACAGATTGGCTTCGCGATTTCCTTTGTAGTCTTTCGCATTCCAGACTCGATTTAGGTGAGCTCCTAAATTTCGGAGTCCGCTACCGGCGTCGACAATACACAGCGTGTTGGGTGTTTGAATTTGGATGCAGCTTGTATTACCACCGAGGGTTGAGCAGCGATCTGTCGGCACGTTCTGACGGATCATTCGTTCGATCTCATGACGTGAAATCTGTTTGTCACGGTAATGATCGAGCTGATTTGTATCTCGTAAGTATTCAAGCGTCGATGCAATTTTTTGGCCGACGTCGTCTGGCGTTAGCGGACGTGGAATGGTTCCGGTCGTACCCCAGTATCGGATTTCGAAGTCGTACCGTTCAGTCATGAGTTCGCAATATGGATGTCCAAGGATGCACGCGTTGGGCTGCATTGTACCCCGGATCTGACTCGATGTTTGTCCTGGCAGTTCGTGATCCGGCCAATCGGCGTCATTTTTCGCGCCGTTCGAATTCGAACGGTGGGTTGGATTCTGGTATACTGGGCAGGTAACACGATCGGTCTGTCTGAGTGGGTAGAAATTTGTCGCGATCTGATCGTGATTGCGGGAATTCCTCCCCAAGCAAAGATTTTTGTCAAACCACGTTGATTTTGGAAACAGCTGCTGTTGGCTGGTTTTCCTTGCTTTGCCCAGCCACCAACCCATTTGATTGCGATGAAATCAACAAACTCTTTCGTCGTTCCTCTCCTTTTCGTCTCGATACTCCCCGTCTTTTGTGTGGCGAGCGAGGCGCCTGATTACCAACGGGATGTCCGTCAAATTTTGTCGGATAAGTGTTACGCCTGTCACGGACCGGACGAGCAGTCGCGCGAAGCCGATTTGAGACTTGATCGACGTGAAGATGCTTTACATGTTCTCTCGCCTGATACGCCTGCCGAGAGCGAATTATTGTTACGTATCATCAGCCAAGATCCGGATGTGCGCATGCCGCCGCCTGATAGCAAAAGGAGCTTGTCATCGGCCGAAATTAAGATTCTCAGAGAGTGGATCGAAGCGTCTGCGCCTTTCGAGCAACATTGGTCGTTTCAGCCGCTTCGCTCGATCCCACCACCTCAAGTCAAGTCACAGCAATGGGTAACCAATCCGATCGATGCGTTCGTGTTAAATAAACTTGAACGTGCCGAACTCACACCCGCGACAGAGGCGGAACGTGAACAGTTGATCCGTCGCGTTAGTTTTGATCTCACCGGCTTGCCTCCAACGCTCGATGAAATACGTTCGTTTCGGAATGATCAATCGCCCGGTGCGTACGAGCGAATGGTTGACTCATTTTTAGAGAAGCCGCAATACGGCGAGCGAATGGCGGCGACCTGGCTGGATATTGCTCGCTATTCAGACACCTATGGATATCAAGTCGATCGCGATCGATTTGTTTGGCCATGGCGAGACTGGGTTCTTAAGGCATTCAATGACAACATGCCGTATGACCAGTTCATCATCAAGCAATTAGCGGGTGACCTGTTGCCGAATGCGACTGATCAGGATGTGTTGGCGACCACCTTCAATCGATTACATCCGCAAAAGGTCGAGGGTGGAAGTACGCCGGAAGAATTTCGGGTTGAGTATGTGGCGGATCGGAATCACACCTTTGCAACCGCTTTTCTAGGGTTGACTCTTGAATGCGCTCGCTGCCATGACCATAAGTATGATCCCATCACGCAAAGCGAGTATTACCAATTCTTTGCGTTCTTCAACACGATCGATGAGGCGGGGCTTTACTCCTATTTTACCTCTTCTGTTCCGACACCAACGCTCTTGTTGGGTGACGAAGCCACGCGTCGCTCGCGAGCAGAATCCGAACAACTTATTACTCATGCCGAGCGCGATTTGGATGCCTTTATTGCGAAACGCCATGAGTCGTTTGAGGGCTGGTTGTCTGAACGTCCTCAGCAGGTTGAGATGGTGGGGCAAGTCGCTCACCGTAGTTTTGACGAACCAATGGAAGGTGCGAATCACACGGTGGAAGGTCGGTTTGACAAGGCCGTGCGAATGTCGGGTGATGATGGAATCAGTTTGAAAGTGGGCAACTTCAGTCGTAACCAGCCCTTTACTGTCTCGCTTTGGATCCGGGTTCCGGATGTGAAAGAGAGGGCCGTCGTATTTCACCGATCGCGGGCTTGGACCGATGCGGGCAGTCGCGGTTACCAATTACTTTTAGAAGATGGCAAGCTCAGCGCATCCTTGATTCATTTTTGGCCGGGTAATGCCATTCGGGTACGGTCGATCAATCCGGTTGCGGTGAATGAATGGACACACGTTGTTATGTCCTACGATGGTTCCAGTACTGCTTCGGGGTTGAAGCTCTTTGTCGGCGGGCTGCCGGCTGATGTCGATCAAGTGCGGGACAATTTGTACAAAAATATCACGGGAGGGGGTGGTGACAATATTGTGATTGGCCAGCGGTTTCGCGATCGTGGCTTCACCGACGGCGAGGTGGACGAATTTCGTGTCTATGATCGTGAACTGACTGAGATCGAAGTGGCCCAGCTATTCGATGGAAAAACACTGGAAAGCAGTTTGCAAACGCCCGCCGCTCAACTGACCGGAAGCCAGCGTCAGGCTTTGTTTGCCTATTATTTAGCGACGGTTGACTTGGAATATAAGGAGCGGTTAGCGAGTTTGCAGGAGCTACGTCAAAATCGCAGCAAGATGGTGGATGGTGTTCAAGAAATTATGGTCATGCGCGAGATGACACGCCCGCGCAGGACTTATCGACTCGAGCGTGGTGCTTATGATGCACCTGCCGAACAAGTGACAGCCGATACCCCCGATTCCTTACCTGAATTTCCCGCAGGACAGCCACGCAATCGATTGGGATTGGCACGTTGGCTGACTGGGGCGAATCACCCTTTAACTTCTCGCGTCGCTGTGAATCGATTGTGGCAGCAGTGTTTTGGGCAGGGGCTGGTTCGAACGCCCGAGGATTTTGGCAGCCAAGGTGAGATCCCCTCACATCAAGAACTGTTGGACTGGCTCGCTTTTCGATTTGTGGATTCCGGTTGGGATGTAAAGCAATTACTAAAACTGATGGTCATGTCCTCAACTTACCGTCAAAGCTCCGCTGCCGGTGACCTGATGGAAATCGATCCCGAGAATCTGTTGTTAGCTCGAGCTCCAACCTATCGCCGATCAGCTGAAATGATCCGAGACAACGCACTTGCGGTCAGTGGCCTGCTCGAACAAAAGATAGGTGGGGCGCCAGTCAAGCCCTACGAGGTGGCCGTTTCTTTTAAGCCGCTCAAACGCGACTCCGGAAAGGGGCTCTATCGTCGCAGTCTTTACACCTTCTGGAAACGAACGGCGCCAGCACCTGTGATGATGACGCTGGATGCGGCGAAACGGGAGGTTTGTGTCGTAAAACGTGAACGGACCTCTTCACCGCTTCAGGCGCTGGTTTTATTGAACGATCCTCAGTTCGTTGAAGCGGCCCGGGTCATGGCCGAGCGCCTGTTGCAAAAGTTGGGTGATCAACCTGCCGAGATTGTCCGCGAAGCTTTTGAAGAACTGACGAGCCGTGCGGCGACTGAGCGGGAAGTGCAAATTTTGATCCGCTTATGGGATCAGCAGTTGAAATATTTTCAAGCAAACCCGAAACGTACGGCTGCTTTTTTGCAGATGGGAGATTCGGCGCAAGACGAATCGCTCGATGCGGCCACCGTGGCGGCCGCAGCCAGTGTGATGAGTACGTTACTGAACTATGACGAATGTGTTGTGAAACGTTAGTTATTCACGACGATCGTTAGTGAGATGTTTTCACGCTTTAAACCGATAGGGAAATGCAGATGGCAACTCACTCGTGTGTTGGCTACGAAGATTCGCAAGGGATGACCAGGCGTGGTTTTTGGTCGCGATTTGGTATGGGGCTCGGAGCCGTTGCGCTCGGTGACCTTATGCATCGCGATCTCTCGGCTGCTAATTCGACCACGCTTTTGCCTCATTTTCCGCAACGGGCAAAGCGAGTGATTTACCTGTTTCAGAGTGGTGGTCCATCCCAAATGGACTTGTATGATTACAAGCCACTTCTCAACCAAAAACATGGAACGGAATTGCCCGAAGAAATTCGTCGTGGGCAACGGCTGACGGCGATGTCTGGGAACCAAGCCAGTTTGCCGCTTGCAGGTTCGCCTTTCAAGTTTGCTCAACATGGGGACAGTGGTGCGTGGATCAGCGATTTGTTGCCCCATACGTCAACCGTTGCTGATGATCTTTGCTTCGTTAAGTCGATGCATACTGAAGCGATCAATCATGGGCCGGCAGTGACCTATCTTCAGACGGGATCGCAGTTCCCAGGACGACCTAGTATGGGGGCGTGGCTCAACTATGGCTTGGGTGCCGAGACGGAGAATTTGCCCGCCTTTGTCGTGATGGTAACAAAAAACAAAGGTGGCCAACCGCTTGTCTCCCGCCTGTGGGGTAACGGGTTCCTACCTTCTAAGTATCAAGGTGTGCGGTTTCGATCCGGAAAGGATCCGGTGCTGTATCTGAGCAATCCTGAGGGTATTGATGCGGCGAGCCGTCGACGAATGTTGGATGCTCTAAACCAACTTCATCAAAACGAGATGCGGCAGAACCAAGATCCGGAAATCGAAAATCGAATTGCTCAATACGAACTTGCGTTCCGAATGCAAGATTCCGTGCCAGAAGCGACCGATTTATCGAATGAGCCTGAGTACGTCTTCAAGGAATACGGAGATGATGCCAAAAACCCCGGCAGCTTCGCGGCAAACTGTTTGCTGGCGCGTCGTTTGGCGGAACGAGGGGTGCGATTTATTCAGCTTTATCACCCGGGCTGGGATCAACATGGGGGACTGCCGTCCGGGATAAAGAACCAGTGTCGAGAAACGGATCAGCCGGCCGCCGCGCTTGTACGGGACTTGAAACGACGCGGTTTGTTAGAGGACACGCTTGTGGTTTGGGGGGGCGAGTTTGGACGCACGAATTATTGCCAGGGCAAACTTTCAGGCAATAACTTCGGACGGGATCATCACCCTCGCTGTTTCACGATGTGGATGGCCGGAGGCGGCATTCAGCCGGGAGTAAGTTACGGGCAAACCGACGAATACGGTTACAACGTCGCTGAAAACCCGGTGCATATCCATGATCTGCACGCGACTCTCTTGCATTTGTTGGGAATCGACCATGAGCGACTTACCTTTAAGTACCAAGGTCGACGATTTCGGTTGACCGACGTAAAAGGCGAGCTTGTCAAACCGATCATCGCTTAAACCAACCGAGTCGTTTGGCAGCGTTTGGCTAATGGGCTTCGAGCCAGTTCTGGCCGACGCCCATCTCGACAACAATTGGCACTTTCATCGGAAGAGCGCTTTTCATACATGCCTCGATGCGTGGAATCACGGTTTCGCGTTCTGGTCGATAAAGGTCGAAAACAAGTTCATCATGGACCGTTAGCAACATCTTGGTCTTGAAATCACCTGCTCGGAGTTCCTGATCGATTTTGATCATTGCTAGTTTGAGTAGATCTGCGGCTGTTCCTTGAATTGGACTGTTCATTGCCAGCCGTTCGGCCGCTCCACGAACAGAGAAATTCTTCGAGTTAATATCTCGCAGATACCGGCGGCGACCCGTCATCGTCTTGACGTAGCCATGTTCTCGGGCGTATTCGATGGTCTGATCGATGTAAGCCTGCACGCCAGGGTATTTTTCGAAATAGTTTTTGATGAGTGAAGATGCTTCTTTGCGAGGAATATTTAGTCGTTGTTGAAGCCCAAAAGCCGAGATGCCATAGATAATGCCGAAATTGACCGTCTTGGCCTTGTCTCGCATTTCTCGTGTAACTTCCTCCATCTGAACCTTGTAAACCTTGGACGCGGTCACGGCGTGGATGTCGGTATTTGTGTTGAAGGCATCCAGCATGCCTTCGTCTTCGCTCAATTCCGCCATGATGCGTAATTCGATTTGCGAGTAATCGGCGGCCAGCAACAGGTACTCGTCATTGCGAGAGATAAACGCGGCACGAATTTCTCGCCCTCGCTCCTTGCGAACGGGAATGGTTTGCAGATTGGGGTTATTCGATTGCATGCGCCCCGTGGCGGTCCAAGCTTGGCTATAGTGCGTATGAATGCGCCCTGACTTTTCGTCTACCGCCTCTGGCAACTGGTCGACATAAACCGTCTTCAGTTTGACGGCACTCCGATAATCCATGACGTCTCGGACAATTTGATGTCGGCTGCTTAAACGAATTAGTTCTGCTTCTCGTGTCGAGTATTGTCCTGTCGGCGTTTTCTTGGGGTTTTCCTCGATCTGCAATTCCTCGTAGAGGACGACGCCCAATTGTTTGGGGGAATCAATGTTGAACTCGTGGCCAGCAGCTTCGAAAATGCGACTCTGGAGTGATTCGATCTCTTGCGCTAGCTGTTTTGAGTAGGCATGTAATGCATCTGTATCGATTCGAATGCCTTCGTATTCCATCCTGACCAGCACAGGAATCAATGGGCACTCAACGTCATAGCAAACTTGAGCCACACCACGTTTTTCAATGTCAGGACGAATTAGATTGCTGAGTTGTAGGGTGATATCGGCATCTTCACACGCGTATTCGGCGATCTGATCGAGAGGCACGTCTCGCATGTTTTTTTGCTCTTTGTCGCGTTCCCCAATGAGATCGCGGGTGGGGATTGGCTTGTAGCTGAGATAGAGATTTGCCAAATAGTCGAGACCATGTTTCATTTCAGGCTCTTTCATTGAATGAGCCAGCATCGTGTCAAATAATCGTCCCTTGACTTCGATTCCATGCCATTGAAGCAGCGTGATGTCATACTTCAGGTTATGACCGATTTTTTCGATCTTTTCATTTTCGAAAAAAGGCCGGAATTCATCGAATAACTCCAAGGTGGCAGATCGATCTTCAGGGCAGACAACATAGAACCCCGTATGTGGAGTGCATGAAAACGCGAGTCCGAGTGGAGCTGCAGTGCGTGCATCCAAGCCGGTCGTCTCCGTGTCAAAGCAGACCGCGGTTTGATCGAGCAAGGTTTCGAGCAGTTCTGCACGCTCGGTTTCGGAGCGGATGATTTTGTAGTCGTGTGGTGTTGTTTCGATTGTTTCATATTCTTCAGGGACGTCGTCAAAAAGAGTGGCTTGAATCTCTTTTTCGCGTTTCTCGCGAATGACGGCTGTCCGTGTTGCGCTGGCGGAAAATGAGTTTCCAAACAAGCGTTTGCCAAGGCCATCAAATTCGAGTTCGATAAACAGTTCTTTGAGAGCCTCTTTGTCATAGTTTTGGAATTCAAAATCCGTGAGTGAGCTCTCGTGGGGAACATCGGTGATGATGGTGACGAGTTCTTTGGATAGAAGGGCTTGGTCCGCAAATGTTTCGACTCGCTCCTTTTGCTTGCCCTTGAGTTTGTCTGTGTTTTTTAGCAGGTTTTCGACTGTATCGTATTGAGCAATCAGCTTCTGTGCCGTTTTTTCACCGATGCCAGGCACTCCCGGTACGTTGTCAGAGCTATCCCCCATCAAACCCAAAATGTCGATGACTTGATCAACTCGTTTGATTTTCCAGCGTTCCAGGATTTCTTCGACACCCAGCATTTCAAACGTCGCGCCTTGACGACCAGGTCTCCAGATCCAGGTTTTGTCACTCACCAGTTGATGGTAATCCTTGTCAGGAGTTACCAAGAAGGACTCATAGCCCTCGTCCGCCGCTTCGTAAGCGATCGTTCCGATCACGTCGTCGGCTTCGAATCCGGGTAGCCGGATAATTGGCATGCGAAACGCTTCCAGCAATCGAAAGACGTAAGGGATTTGAGCACGGAGATCTTCCGGCATTTCTTGCCGCTGTGCTTTATATTCCTCATACATCTTGTGCCGATGCGTTGGGTCGGATGTGTCAAAGGCGGCGCCAATGTGTGTCGGTGATTCGCGTTTGATAAGATCGAGTAGCGTGTTGCAAAAGCCAAATACCGCGGAGGTGCACAAGCCACTTGAGGTATGCCTGGGGCTCCGAACGAGCGCGAAGTGGGCTCGGTAGATCAACGCCATCCCATCCAACAGGAATAGACGTTTTCGCGGATTGCGATCGGAATCCTCTTGAGCCGCGGACGACTTGGCCATCGCGACCTCCTCATAATCGTGCTTGAAGCGGAAAACCGTATGATAAGATTGGCTTGGGTCGGGCGGTAGGTGGCGATCGCATGGTTCAGCTCACTGCGATCTCGCTGAGCTACCGCATTTCACCGGCCCACTCGTGTTGACCTGCTTGCGGCGGCCGTTGGAATTGTGATCGCAAGTCATTCGAATTCTTCTGCAGCATCGATTATGATGGCCCTAGGAGGACTTTTTCTATGGATCGTCGAGAGTTATTGAAGTGGGCCGGAGCGATGGCATGTGCGCCAGGCATGTGTCGTGATGTTTGGGCAGCACCCGAAGAGAGACAAGCCCCTTTTCTCGATAGGGGAAGAATCCAAGCGAGAAATCAAAACCGTTCAACGGTCGTTTGTCAAAATGGAATCGTTTGCGCGAGTCAACCGCTTGCGGCGATGGCCGGTATCGATGTGCTGAAGGCTGGAGGCAATTGCATTGATGCGGCGATTTGCACCAATGCGGTGCTGGGCGTTACCGAACCAGCCAGTAATGGGATTGGTGGAGATCTGTTTGCGATTGTCTGGATCGAAAAAGATCAGCAGCTTTACGGATTAAATGCTAGCGGAAGAGCGCCTTACGATTGGAATTTGAAGGCCGCCGATCGGTTGGGATTGAGCTCAATTCCTCGCCACAGTCCGCTGAGTTGGAGTGTGCCTGGCTGCGTCAGCGGCTGGGGTGCTTTGAGCGAACGATTCGGAAAACTGACGCTGGACAAATCCTTGCAGCCAGCAATCGACTATGCCCGCGAAGGGTTTCCCCTTTCGCCGATTATCGCGGGGCATTTTGGCTTTGATCCGCAACTCGACGCAGGCCTCGCTGCGCTCTATCAGCCGGGTGGGGAAATTCCCAAGTATGGCGATATCTTTCGAAATCCGCTGTTGGCGAATAGTTACGAGGCGATTGCGAGGGATGGTGCGTCGGCGTTTTATCAGGGAACAATCGCTGAACAAATTGTTAAAAAGTCGAAAGAACTTGGGGGAGTGATGAGTCTGAAAGACCTCAAAGATCATCAACCCACATGGGTCGATCCCGTCAGTTCAAGTTATCGCGGGTGGGATTTGTGGGAGATTCCGCCGAATGGACAGGGCATTGCGGCCTTGCAGATTCTGAATCTGCTCGAAAACTTTGACCTGGGAGAGCTCGAACCTAATTCGGCTGAGCATTTACACCTGTTTGCAGAAGCGAAGAAGTTGGCTTTTGAAGACCGTGCTCAATACTATGCTGATCCGGAATTTGCCGATGTCCCAATCGAATGGTTGATTTCCAAAGCGTATGCAAAAAAACGCGCGGCGCTGATCGATCCAAACCAAGCGAGAAAAGAGCTTCGATTTGGCGATCCGCCACTCGACTCCGATACGGTCTATCTGACGGCGGCAGACAATGAAGGCAATATGATTTCGCTGATCCAAAGTATTTATTACGGCTTCGGATCGGGGATTTGTCCGGATGGAGTTGGTTTTGTGATGCAGAATCGGGGGCAAGCTTTTTCGCTTGATCCCAAGCATCGCAATCGATTGGAACCTCACAAGCGACCATTCCATACGATCATTCCTGCTTTTCTTACTCGTGATGGTCAACCGGTTATGTCATTCGGGGTGATGGGGGGAGACTTTCAACCACAAGGTCACAGTCAGGTGTTGATGAACATGGTGGATTTTAAAATGTCACCGCAGCAGGCAGGTGAACAGCCCCGAATCGCCCACACCGGCAGCAGCAGTCCCTGGGGGGCAAAGGCTCTTGGCGGTGGTTCTTTGGTATTGGAACGCGGAATTCAGCCGAAGGTCAAGCAGCAGTTGGCCGATATGGGACACGTGATTCAGCCGCAGTTGGGCGCCCACGGTGGCTATCAAGCGATTTGGCGTTTGGAGGAACCGCGTCGTTATTTTGGTGGCTCCGATCCACGTAAGGATGGAGCTGCAATCGGCTATTGAGTCGATCGTCAACTACCAACCATCGATCGGGCCTTTGAGAAAACGCTCCGATTCATTTTCGATATTCATCGAATTACGCCAAATTGGAGGTCGTAGTATGCCGCATGCAGGAGTGCAAGCCATCTTGGACGAGGTGGGAACGCTTGTCTTTCCCGGTGTCTACGATTGCTTGTCGGCCCGGATCGTTCAGGACGTTGGTTTTCCGATGTCATTTGTGTCAGGGTATGGAGTGTCTGCGACGTCTCTGGGTGAGCCCGATATGGGGCTGATGACGCAAACTGAAATGTTAGAACGGGCACGACGTATCTGCGGGAGTGTCCAGATTCCGATCCTGGTAGATGCCGATACGGGCTATGGAAACGCGATGAATGTTTATCGCACCGTCTCCGACTTAATCGATGCGGGTGCCGCGGGCTGTTTTCTAGAGGATCAAGTGTGGCCGAAACGTTGCGGGCACATGCAAGGCAAGCGAGTGATTGAGCGGAGCGAGTATGCTGACAAGATTGCAGCAGCAGTCGAAGCACGCGGTGATCGTCCGTTCTTTATCGTGGCAAGGACCGATGCGGTCGCCGTCATCGGCTTCGAAGAAGCTCTGCATCGAGTAGAAGATGCCGTCGAAGCGGGTGCGGACGCAAGCTTTATTGAGGCTCCGGTTACTCGTGACCAATTAGCGCAGATCGGACGTGAAGCTCCCAAGCCGACGGTTGCAAATATGATTGAGGCAGGAAAGACGCCTTTAATGACTCGGGAAGAACTTTCGGAACACGGATTTCAATTAGTGCTTTATCCGTTGTCAAGTTTGTTTTCTGCCGCACACGCGATTCGCGAAGCCTGCCAGCAAATCCGCGATCAACAGTCCACATCAGCGTTGCACTCACGCATGATGACGTTTGGTGATTTCAATTCGTTAATCGGACTCGACGGCCGTCATCAATTGGCCAAGCGATTGGACTCATCCCGTTAGTCGATTTGCTAAACTGTCGCGGTCGAAGCGAGTTCCTCTTCCGCGGCCAAAATCGGTGCAACGATCGAGTCAATCTCGTGTTTCTCAGCGATTGTGAGTCGGCGATACGGAGGACGTGGGTCGCCAAAGTCGAGTCCGAGACTGGTGATCGCGTGCTTTAAGAATGAGACGTTATAGGAGTTTTCAGCACGTGCTCGGTAACTCTCGATGGGAAGAAGAATGCTCTGGAGTCGCAAGGCTTCCGACCAATCTCCTCGTGCCAGAGCTGCATGCATGGCAACGGTTACTCGAGGACAGATATTTCCGGCGCCGCTGGTGTAGCCAGGTGAACCTGCGAGTGCAAAGAATGGAGCGTATCGTTCGGCACTACCGCAAAACCAGTCAAGCCGATTTTGATCACGGGCAACCACATGCTGGAAAGTGCTTATTTCGTTGACTGAGTATTTGATGCCGACGAGGTGGGGGTGATCTGCCAATTCCAGCAGCAACTCATCGGATGGGACCGGTGCCTTTTTGTAGATGATTGACGGGCACTGTAATTCCCCCATGAGTTGCGTGTAGTAATCGTTCGCACCGGTGTCGGATAAATAGGGAAAGTCCAGTGGCATCACCAGCACCCCATCGGCTCCCGCTGCTAACGCTTGCTGGCCTAAGTCAATCGCATTGCAAAGTTGCAGCCCGACAGGACAAAGGACCCTCGCCTGTTCTCCAACGACTTCTCGCGTCATCTTAATTGCCGCAACAATTTCACTTGTCATCAAGGTGTGGAATTCAGAGCTCCCCGCACAGGGGATGAAGACTCGCACCCCCGAGTCGAGTAATCGTTGTGTTTGCTGACGCATGGGATCTAATGCGATTTCACCATTTTGGCTAAATGCAGTGATCGGGACGAGTTGAACGTGATGCAATGACTCGCGTGAAAATCCGGCCATCCGATTTCTAACCTTTCGCTGAATCAATTCCTTAACGTCTTGCGGATTTGCCTATTGCAAATTCAGCCTTCATCTTTCTTCTGCATTTGCCTTCCGCAACTCAACAGCTCATAGTATAGGGTTGTGCGACAGTATCGCCAGCCAGCGCCGTGCCCGCTCGTTCCAAAATGTCAGCAAAACCTTGAATGTATTCCGAGCCTTGAAAGGATCCCCAATGCAGAACGATCGGATCAAACTCGAATCTGTTTCGAATGATGACTTACCTAATGGTCGTCACATGCCCCGTCGCACTTTTTTGGCCGCTTCTGCTGCCGCAACGGTAGCTGCGATTTCCCGGCCGGCCGTTTCACGAGAATATGGTCCTGACGCTCCACCTATCCGGTATCCTGATCCGGATATTGTTGTGCTGGATGAGCGTTTTTCGAAATATAAACTCGGCAATACACCCATCCAACGAGTCCATCGAGGAAACCTTTGGGCCGAGGGACCCGCGTGGAATGGCGTCGGAAAGTATTTGCTTTGGAGCGATATTCCCAGCAATGTTCAACGGCGGTTGAATTTAGATAACAATCAAGTCAGCATCTTTCGAAGTCCCTCGCAAAATAGTAACGGCAACACGTTTGATTTTCAGGGGCGGCAGATTTCCTGTGAGCACGGTACACGACGAGTCGTGCGCTATGAATATGACGGCACCGTGACTGTGCTGGCAAGCGAATGGGAAGGAAAGCCGTTGAACGCTCCGAATGATGCGGTTGTTCATCCGAATGATGGTGCCATTTGGTTTACTGACCCAGGTTATGGCAGCCTGATGAATTATGAAGGAAATCGTGGGCCTTTGCATATTAAAGAAGCCGTTTATCGCATCGACGCCAAGACAGGGAAAATGTCAAAGGTGACGGACGACATCTTTAAGCCAAATGGCCTTTGCTTTTCTCCCGACTACAAAATGCTGTATGTGGCTGATACGGGTGCGAGTCATTACCAAGATGCAAAACGTCAGATCAAAGTCTGGGACATAGCCGATGGCGTGAAGTTAGCCAACGGTCGGACCTTCACCTCGATGGAAATGGACGGTCAAGCCGGGATGGCCGATGGCATTCGATGCGACGTCGATGGCAACATCTGGTCCAGTGCGGGCTGGGTGGGAGAGGGCTATGATGGAGTCCACATCTTTGCGCCCGATGGCGACCGAATCGGATTGATTCGGTTACCAGAAATCTGCAGCAACGTTTGTTTTGGTGGCAAAAAACGTAATCGACTATTCATGACGGCCAGTCAATCAGTCTATGCTGTCTACGTTGAGACTCAGGGAGCTCACATCAGTTGACCCGATCATGAGCGGACCGAGCCCAGCTTAATGAGGTGGCTCGGTCGCTGTAACACGATCGTGAAGCGATCACCGCCTAGCTCAGCACATCGTGCACGATATTGCCGTGTACATCGGTGAGGCGGAAATCTCGGCCCTGCGATCGAAACGTCAGTCTTTCGTGGTTCATGCCGAGTGTGTGAAGCATCGTGGCGTGCAGGTCATGCACGTGGAAGACGTTTTCCGTCGCATTGTAGCCAAGTTCATCGGTCGAACCGTAGCTGGTGCCGCCTTTTGTACCACCGCCTGCCATCCACATCGAAAAGCCTTTGATGTGGTGGTCTCGGCCGTTTCCTTGCGCCATCGGGGTGCGTCCGAATTCTCCGGCGTACACGACCAATGTGTCGTCGAGCATGCCACGTTGCTTTAAATCGGTGACGAGTGCTGCAGTACCTTGATCGACTAGGTTTGCCGTGTGAGCAACAGCATTCTTGATTCCACCGTGATGGTCCCAGCCTCGATGGTAGAGCTGGACAAATCGTACTCCACGCTCCGCCAGGCGACGAGCCAGCAGGCAATTGCTGGCAAACGTTCCATCGCCGCCTTGCGTTCCGTACATATCGAGGATGTGTTGTGGTTCGTCTGACAAATTCATTAATTCCGGAACGCTCGTTTGCATGCGGAAAGCCATTTCGTATTGCGAAATCCGCGTGGCTATTTCAGGGTCGTCGACGACGTCGGCATGCAGTTCGTTCAACCGGTTAATCGCGCCGACTAGCTGTCCTTGATCCTGACGCGTGACTCCACGTGGCTGATCGACATACAATACGGGGGCACCGGTCGATTGAAACTGCACACCCTGGAGTCGACTTGGGAGAAAGCCGCTGTGCCATTGCCTGGCTGCAATCGGTTGGTCTTGGCCACCTCCACTCGAAGTCAGCACCACGAAGCCAGGCAGGTTGTTGGTTTCGCTACCAAGTCCGTACAGGATCCACGAACCCATGCTTGGCCGCCCGGAAATCGCGGTTCCGGTGTTCATGAACGTATGGGCCGGATCGTGATTAATCTGCTCCGTTTTCATCGATCGAATAATGCACATCTCATCGGCAATTTTTGGGATGTGTTTGAAGACCGTGCAAATCTCTTGTCCCGATTCGCCATAGCGGCCGAACGGGTGTTGGGGGGCAAGACAGGTGAGTTTTTTTCCTTGTAACTGAGCGATCGGCTGTCCGTCTGTAAAGGAGGCAGGCATGGGCTTGCCGTGCATCGCTGCCAACTTTGGCTTGTAATCGAATGTTTCCAGATGGGATGGCCCACCTGCCATGCAGAGAAAAATAACTCGACGAGCTCGACGTGGAATGTGGAGTGGTCGGGCCACACCTTCCCACTTGGCAGCAGAAGTGTCTGCGGCCTTGGTGTCGGATTGCAGGAGCGAGTTCAGCGCAATTCCACCGATTCCCATCGCTCCGCGACGAAGAAAGCTGCGTCGTGTTGCAGCGATGATCGACTGTTGATTTCGTTCAAAGTTCACAGCGTCCACCTGCAGATCGAGGTCCTAGGGCCAAAAGGAAAATAGGGTGTGAATTGATCAATAACGAGTGATCGTTTCATGTAGATTCAAGATGACTCGGCACACGGCTGTCCATGCGGCTAACTCAGCTAGGTTATCCGGCTGGTCAGCCCCGAGTGTTTGTGCAATTTGTTTCGCACTTTCGGTATCTTTGCTGTAGCGTTTAAGTTGTTCATCGTAGACGGAAGCCAAAATGTCAGCTTCTTTGCTGGTCGGGTTACGTGCCAAGACTTCGTTGAAGATCCATGGAATGCGATTTTGGGAATCAGAATTGGTTTCTGCGAGAACCCGGTGTGCGAGTTGAGTTGCCGCCTCAACGTAGGTGGGGTCATTAAGGAGCACCAACGCTTGTAGCGGGTTGTTGGATCTTGTTCTTTGCGCCGTACATTCCTCACGAGTGGGCGCATCAAACGCCGCCAAGCTTGGGTGTAAGAATGTTCGGCACCAGTAGGTGAATACACCCCTGCGGTATTGGTTGTCGCCCTGATCCGCGACGTATTTCCGCTTAGGGAAATTTAGCTCTGCCCAATAGCCAGCCGGTTGGTAGGGCTTTGCACTGCCTCCTGTTTTGGAGGTCACCAGTAAGCCACTGACGGCCAAGGCTCCATCTCGAATCATTTCTGCGTCAAGACGAAAACGATTCTGTCGTGCCAGCCATTGGTTTTCCAAGTCGCGCTGTTGCAGCTCCTGATTGGATTCGGACGACTGTTGGTAGGTTCGGGAGGTTACCATCAGTTTTAAAATGTGCTTCGTGTTCCAGCCACTATCGATCAATTCGCACGCTAACCAATCAAGAAGTTGAGGATGAGTTGGATAGTTTCCTTGTGAGCCGAAATCATCTGGGCTACGCACGAGCCCTTCTCCGAACATTAAACGCCAGAGGTGATTGGCGTAAACGCGTGCCGTGAGTGGGTTGTCGGGCGATACAATCCAACGCGCTAGCTCTAATCGACTCGCCGATTCTGCTTCATTTAAAGAACCGAAAATTGCTGGGATTTCCGGCGCGACTTCAGGCCCCGATTCATCCAGCCAATTGCCGCGTGGCAGGATACGTGTCATGCGACGTTCGACGGAAGTTGTCGTTAGCGTCTTCTTGATCTTGCCATTGGCTTGCTTGCGTTGATCTTCAAGTTGCTTCAATTTGTTCTTGAGATCGTCAATCTCACTTTTGGAGTCCGAGTCCTGGTCTGAATTTGTCGTTTCTGGCGACGCGGCTTCGCTGTCAGCTAACTTGGATTTTAACTCAGTAATCTCAGTATCAAACTTTTTCAGCGTGTCAGATTCTTCCTCTGTCGGAAGTGTAAGATTTGCAGGCTGGGCGCCCACAGCGATCTCTTGGACGTCAGCAAAGAACGCCGCGAATCGGTAGAAATCCTCCGCTGAGAATGGATCGAACTTGTGATCATGGCACTGGGCGCAACCGAGCGTGGTGCCGAGCCAGACCGTAGAAGCATTGCGCACTCGATCCGCCGCATAGATTGCACGATACTCTTTGGCTTGAGCTCCACCCTCCTGCGTCGTCTGGAGCAGCCGGTTGTAGCCGGATGCAATACGATCTTGAATCGTTGGATTGGGTAAGAGGTCACCCGCGATTTGTGCAATCGTGAACTTGTCGAATGGCAAATTGCTGTTAAATGCGTCAATTACAAAAGAACGATACGCCGAAATCTCGCGATGTTGATCGCCATGATAACCACATGTATCAGCAAAACGAACAAGATCCAGCCAAAAGGCGGCCATCCGTTCTCCAAATCGTTTCGAACTGAGCAAGTTGTCGACGATTTGATGATAGGTTTCTTGCGATGCGTTGCTTTGATATTGACTGACCACATCAGTCGTCGGAGGCAGTCCGGTCAAATCAAAGTAAACTCGACGAATTAGTGTGCGGGGATCTGCGTCTTTTGACGGTGGCACCGACCTGGATTCGTTCTGTGCTAGTACAAAGTGATCCAGAGCATTGATCGGCCAAGCATTTGCGGAAACGGTCGGCAGCTCGGGTCTTTCCGGTTTGTCGTAGGACCAATGGCTTGTGAATTTTGCGCCCTGATTAATCCACTCCCTGACCAAGGCAATTTGATCCGCATTCAGCCCTGGTCGGTTGGATTCAGGAGGCGGCATTTGCTCTGTGTCGTCGCTACTGGTTAAACGGCGGATGAGTTCACTTGAGTCAGCATCGCCCGGAATGATTGCTGTTTCGATGGCATGCTTGCGGAAATCGAGTCTTAATTCATTCTCTTGATTCGAGCGGTCGGGTCCGTGACATGCGTAACAAGAATTCGATAGAAGAGGACGGATTTGTCGGCTGTAATCAATCTCTTCCGCCGAAAGGCCCTGGGTTGTAAGACCAATCATTGCGATCAAAAAAATTCGGTTCATCCGATTGCTCTCGAAGCTAAGGTCCGTCAATTGTCTTGATTGGCATCCGCTACGTCCCATCCCGATCAAGCATGTGCATCGCGAAGACTCGGGGTAGCCCGAGTTGCCTAAGGTTTGACGAGGCAATACTTGTTGGGAAACCTGACGGTGGATCCTGCCCCATTGTAAGCGATTTGGAGGCAATTTGCGAAGTGATCCCTGCTTTCTCGCCGGTTTCCCCGAGAAGCAGATCGATCAAGCGGATGTCCAAGAGGACTTAGCGTCTCAGTGAGGCTTGCCGCGAATTTAGAAGCTGGTTAGGAGACGTTAGCGGGGCTTGTTGTGAAAGTTCCTGTCTCCAGGAAACGGTGAACGCATTCCGCCGTGTCTCGTCGCCATGGGAGGACACCGTGATGACCGGGTAGCACAATATGCTCCCGTTGGCACTGCAAATGAGTGCTGTCACGTGGGACGACCAGGTCTTCTGCTGCGGCGATAACGCCGATTTCCAGACCGGTGGGTTCGTTGAGCCGATTCACAAAACTATCGCTCACGTCCGAAAGCTCTCTTAAGGGAGGGCAAAACCAGCCGAGTGGACGAGACAGGGCTCGTGCCACGTGCGAACCATGGTTGGGGGGGCCCAGCATAACAATTCGAGAGAGTTTATCGGGAGTGCCGTCAAGCAAGGCGCAGCGGGCGATGATACTTCCCATGCTATGAGTCACCAAATGAATGCTCTCGACGCGTGGATCTCGATCAAGCTCAATCAGGTCGCGACGCAGGGCAGTGGCATGCAATTGAATTGAGCTTCTGAGACTCGCGTAACCCCAATTGCGAGCAAGATAGCCCCGATGATTGAGGTAAGTTGTCAGCCGTGACATGACAAGCCGAGGTGCGGCCAAACCATGGAGTAGGAAAATACTTTCGTTGTTCGATGGTCCTAAACCACTGTCGTGAGTAAGCTTCATGATTGAGATTTTCGGTGCGTTGGTGAAGACACGTGCCAGCAGTCTATCGTCTTGTTGTCTATCCTATTGTATCGCCTGGACTGGCATCATGACCTTAGATTGCTTGGTTGATAACTGGATAAATAGAAAAAGCTGGTAGCCCCGACAGGAAGACTACCAGCTTTTCGTTAACGATTCGGATGGTGACAGCTTACTTCACGTCGTTGTAAGCCATATCCAGAGCGTGGCGTAATGTCCATGCCTGGGTGTGGACACAGGAGGTTGATTCGGCCTTAGCCATTGCCATCTTCATAACTCGCATCGTATGGGGGCTCATCTCAGCTCCCTCCATCTCCATCAGGCGATTCATGGTCGCCATGTAAATAGCCGCACATTGCCCGGGCTTTTGGGCGTTGTAGAGCGGGGCTCCGGTATTGATCGCTTCGACGATCACGTCTCGAGGATTGCCGTGAGCGGCTTGATCCCCGCTCGGGGGCAGAATGACGCTGTCGATGACGTGGATTACACCATTGCTGGCGTCGATGTCGGTTGCAATTAACTTCGCATCGTTAACCTTTGCTTCGCCGTCCACCAGTCGAATTTTTACTTTGGGACCTAGCAGAGTCTTGGCCGCTCCCGCGGACAGTGCTTCGGGGGAATAGACGCGACCGGGCACGACGTGGTACTTCAGAATGTCAGCAAGTTTGCCGAGGTTCTTCTTCTCCAGCAGGCTCGCGACGGTTCCCTCGGGGAGTTTCGCAAATGCTTCGTCTGTTGGGGCGAACACGGTAAAGGGACCGTCTCCAGCCAGGGCACCTGCAAGGCCAGCGGCTTTCGCTGCGGCAAGCAATGTTTTGAATGACCCGGCTTTGGATGCTGTGGTCGGAATGTCATCGGATGCGGGTAGGATCACTTGGTCGATCACGTGGATGATGCCGTTGGAACATTCGATGTCTGTGGCGACGACTTTCGCCTTGTCGACTGTAACTGCTCCGTCCTTTGCCGCGATGTCGACTCGCTGACCGTTCAGTGTTTTGGCACCGTTGAGCTTCACAACTTTCGCAGCAGGAACTTTGCCGGGAATGACGTGGTAAGTCAAAATCGCGACGAGCTGATCTTTGTTTTCTGGTTTGAGTAAAGTTTCCACCGTACCGGCGGGTAGCTTGCTGAATGCTTCGTCTGTTGGAGCGAGTACGGTGACGGGACCATCGGCCTTCAAAGCATCGACGAGACCAGCGGCCTGAACTGCAGCGACTAGCGTTTTGAAATTACCGGCAGAAACCGCCGTGTCGACGATGTCTTTGGACTCTGCTTTCAACGTGGCGGTGAGCAATAGGCTCGCAGTCATTCCCCAAAAAATTGTTTTACGAAGCATTCTTCTGTCTCCTCGATTCCGTATTAATCTAAAAATCCCAGTTGGGTGTCTTTTTCGCGAGCTTGACGGAAGCTACTCGCAGATCAAGACAAAGCATTCAAGCGTTCGCAGCGTGACGACCAGACGTTGGTCGCAGCAATCTATCTCGTTTCAGACGCTCGCCGCCGCACTTTTCGCAGTGGTGAGCGTGACTCGGCCCGGTCGTTAGGCAATTGGTTCTAGTCGGATCGCGTGAGCAACGTCTCTCAGCTTGTTGAGTGCCCGCTGTTCTAGTTGGCGAACTCGCTCCTTTGAAACTCCGAGCATTTCTCCCAACCGCTGAAACGTCGGCTTCTCTCCAATGTCCTCGAATCCGTATCTTGCTTGCACGATGAATTGTTCCCTCTCGTCGAGGGTGGAAAGCATCTTGTTCACGGAGCGGTCGATCTGGTTCCAAATGCGCTCCGGTTGAACAGGCACGTTATCAGTGTTCATTTCTCGGTGAAGGACCTCTGCCGTCCCTGTCGAGAATCGGGTGCGATCGCGATGCTGTCGTTGGACAAGGCGAAAGACCTCTCTTCGAACTGCACGGGTCGCATAGGTGCTAAATCGGAAGCCGCGATCACAGTCGAACTTTTCCACTGCTTTGATCAAACAGCTGATGCCTTCGGAAAGAAGGTCGTCGAAAGGATTTCGCTCGTCCGCGAATTGCTTCACGATCGAGATTACCAGTCGTACATTCGCGTGAATGATGTGATTTCTTACTCGATTCGCTGCGTCCAGCAAATCTTCCAGCTCTTTAATTTTCCTGCGGTTGAGCCGCTGAGAGTTGAGCGTCGAACGAATGACGTTCGCTCGATACTTCAGATAGTTCATGCGTTGGAAGGAGTCCTTCTCCTCCTGCGGAGAGAGGAGAGCGGCAGAGCAAAGTCGCTCCAGGTGGGCCGGCATTCGAACTCGAATTCCAGTGGGTAGCGGGTCGGTGGAACTTACCTGATGTGCCTGACGGATGGCTTCGGCCCAAGCCTTGTCGGCGTCCAATTCTCGAAATGCGAGGCTCGGTATAAAAGCGATCTCCTGTTTCAGGTGCTGCTCCGTCATTGCTTTAATTTGTTGGCGACTTCGTGAATCGGCCTTGGTGGCAGTGATTTGAGCGGCGATCATGATCAGGTCCTTCGTTAAAACGTTCAATTCGTTCACTTTGGACAAACCGCCGGATCACGGTGACTTTAACTGAATTTGTTGAGGAAAACTCATTTTCCTTAGTGTTGATGACTCTAAGTCGTTTAAAATTAGTTATTTGCGATTGATTGTATCGTTGGGTGCGGTAGAATATGCACGCTGGTTAGCGGTTTTCGTCTGATTCCTTGAAACGTTCAGAACGGTCAATCATGTCTCATTGGTTATCCCCCAAGCAGGTTGCGAGTTCGATTGGTGTCAGCGAATCTTCGCTGAAACGGTGGTGTGACCGTGGTGTTTTGCCATCTTCTCGTACGGCTGGTGGTCATCGGAGGCTGCCGCTGGCGGGTGTGATTCGATATTTGCGTGACCAAAAACTTGATCCAAATCGCCCGGAAATCCTGGGGTTGCCTGAGCGTTCGGCTTTTGCGTTCGCGAGTCCGGCGGAAGCGGTCGATGCGCTCGTCCGCAGGTTGCTGAGTGGCGATTTCGAGGCAAGTCGGTCAATCATGATTAATCTCTTCATGAAGGGTGTTTTGATTGCTTCCATCGGGGACGAGTTGATTTCACCTGCAATGAGCATGATTGGTTCGCACTGGGAAGCGGGGGATGGGGAGATTTATCAGGAGCGTCGGGCGGTGGACGTGGTGACTCGAGTTTTGCATGAGTTTTCTCGATTACTGACCGATTCCGATCCGACGGGACCTCGGGCAATTGGCGGCACTGTGGAAGGCGATCAGTATCAAATTGCGACGTTATTAGTCGAACTGACGCTGCGAGAGCAAGGATGGAACGCTTCTTCACTCGGTTCCAATCTTCCCTTCGAAACGCTTGCTCGAGCCGCAAGCGATTTCAATCCGAGGCTTTTTTGGTTGAGTGTATCGAAGGTGCAGGATCGCAAGGCATTCACTCAATGCTTGAATCAATTTCAGGCGCAGCTGCCAGAATCAACGGCACTCGTCTTGGGCGGAAACGCTCTTGATCCGGAGCTTCGCAAGCGAAGCTCTTTTTCCGCCTGTTGTGATAATTTGCGGCAGTTGACTCGCTATGTGGCGACGCTTGGCCAGCGTCAGTGACCGAAGCGGACGCTTAACACGATCTTTTTTGATTCCGAAGTGACCCATTCAGTCGAGCTCAAATTCGGCGATCAGCGGCAAGTGATCAGAGGCGTGTCGAGCAATTTCAGCACGTGATCGATAGCAATTGTGGCATTGCAGCTTGCCACGGAAAAAGAGTTGATCGAGTGGTCGGACGGGGCGAATTGCTGGAAAGGTATTGACGGGTTGGCAAGCAGGTCTGAGTCCTGCTGGTTCGAGGACCCGTCGTCCGAGCGATCCCCATAAATCATTCATGTCCCCCCCAACAATCGTCGCGGTGGATTGGTGAGTGTGTTGAAACATACGATCTGAGGTGATACGTTTTAGCTGGATGGCTCGCTCATAGCCAGCCAAGCCGAGATGGAAGTTCACCAGGAGCAGCGTTCGGCGGTGATGTTCTGTTCGTAGGTGGCAGTGAGTTGCCAGCGCGCGTCTTCGTTTTTTGAGTGGTACGGTAAGCTCGATATGGTGCGTGTCTGCCAGCGGAAATCGGCTCAGGATCGCGTTGCCATAGCGACCCAAGCGAAGTCTCACGTTGGGCTGGTAGATTCGGTGATTGAGTTCGAGAGCGTCACCAAACCATTCCACTTGATTGTGGCCGCGTGAGCGGGGAACTCCATCGTCAACTTCTTGCATGAACACAATATCGGGTTGATAGTGTGCCAAAGTCTCCACGATCCGCTCGGGACGGTATCGACGATCGATTCCCCCGATGCCTTTGTGGATGTTGTAGGTGACGATTCGGAAACGCATACTTCAAGATTATCGGGGTTTTGGTGTTCAGTTTGATATCATACGCGAAATGGTGGGGGCGGTCACTCTGGTCATCAGCATGCTTCCGCTACCAGCGAACGTTCAGAATGCGAGGGAAAGTCGAAAGAATCAGCGCTCACTTGGCCTGATTAAAGGCTCATTACCATAGGAATCAAGGCTCTTGCATCAGAGGGGCCGAGCTGTCGGGCTGAGGATTCTTGTCTCGCGATGGCAAGCCTCAATCAAATTGTTTAACGCCGGATAAGGGGACGAATGATGGTTCGCGGGATGTTCTTTTTAGTAGGTGTTTTTGGTGTTGTTGCGTCGCTTTCTGCTGCAGAAATTAAAGACACGGGTTGGTTTCGACCTGCGAATGCGTCGTCGGCGATTTATCGTGGTCAAATAGACCTTCCTGGGCCGGGTATCTGGCAGGTGCGTTCAGTTTCGGACCCGAAGCAGTTACAGGTTTACGCGATTCCATCGGACGAAGCCCGCCAGGTTCAAGTTGGAAAGCGGATGCAGCTCGTTGTCCGTGAGCGAATGACGGCTAAGGGGCGTTGGAAGGTTGCTGCGGTTTATCGGCCAGCTCTCGACTTTGCGAGGCTCAACAACGGAATTGGGCCGAACACCGTGGATCAGCTCGATGCAGAACAGTACCCGATCATTTCAAATCTCGACAAGTCGCCCTGGATTTCAGAACGCATGCCAGAGAAGCTCAGTCGCTTGGAAGGACCTTTTCTTTTTATGATTCCGAAGGCTCGATTCAAGCTCAGCCGAGTTGAGGGCAGAGCGATCGACCCTGCCATTGGACAAGTCCCAGCTGAACGGAATCCGGAGCAAGTTCCGCCGGCAATTCGACCAGCACGACCTCGAGAGTGGGTCGATGTGAAGGATCGCGAGGTGTTGGCGTTTGAGCTTCGGCCTTACGTGGATGATGGTTTGCATTGGGTCTGCTATACGGATGGTCAGTGTCGGCGCGAGAAGATTGATAAAGATCTTGTCAAACAGCACGGGATGAAAATTCGCCCCATCACGGCGGAGTCTGCGACAAGCGAAGGAGAAGGGGTCTTTTCTTACACATTGCTTGCCCTGCGACCGGTGGATCGTAAGGGGCCAGTAACGGTTGCGTTGTACAACCCGGTTCAGGGTAAAGAGCAACAAGTCAATTGGTCTTTTGCGAAATCAGCAAAGGATTCCGCTGTTGTTGATTCGTTGAATCAGGCTCGTCAACTCGCTTGGAGTCCCTACTTGGCATCCGGTCCCGCGCCAATTTTGAAAGCTTGGGCTTCCAATATCGACTTGGATCCGAGTGATGTGATGCCGCGTCAAAACAGGCGGGGCGGCAATCGGACCAATATGTTTTCAGTCCTGGGCGGGCGGGCTGCTGTGGAGGAGACACTGCAGCTTCAAAATCTAAATGTCGTTCCCAAGAATCAAAAAGCGACTGTGAAGTTGGCGTCGATCGAAGGGGTGAAAGTTAAAGCCCATCCGTTTGAAGAAATGCTCGCAGGAGCCGAGGGCGGTGATCTTCAGTTGGCACAAGTCGTTCCAGAAGATCGCTTTATGGTTTATGTTGCGAAGCCATCTGCGATTCTTCCCTTGCTTGATCATGGCGCAAGTTTTCTTGCCTCGACCGGTGCCTCCTTGACGCAAAATAAATTGCACTACAATCTCGCAGAGCGTTACTTCGATCGTCTGGGGATGAATCGCGAATGGCTAGAATCCGTGTTAGGCTCCGGCCTTATCTCGGAAATGGTGGTCGTCGCTCCTGATCTGTTTTTTATTGATGGAACGGATTTAACCGTTGTGTCCCGACTGCAGCAGCCCGCCATCTTGAAGCGGTTACTGAGCTTCATTGGCTTGGCTGATCTGGGGGAAACGGGTGTCTTGACTCGCGGGGGATCTAACGGACGCCCATCGTATTGGGCTTTGCGCGGTGATTTGTTGTTCGTCAGCTCGAATCGCAATGAACTAGCCGCCTCGCTTGATCTGTTGGAGCGAGATGGGCAGGGTAGCCTGGGGCGTAGTGCTGAGTTTCGATATATGTTGACGCAATTGCCTGTTCGTGCGCAGACGCGTCTCTACACCTATTTTTCGGATCCTTTCGTGCGTCGACTGGTAGGGCCGGAAGTGAAACTGTCGCAGGCTCGACGTCTTCGTGCTCGAGCCGCGATGGAGCTAATTGCTTCGCAACGCATGTTTGCTCATCTGAATGGATTCAAGCTTGATTCCGTTGAAGATCTAAAGCGACTCGCTTATCTACCGAAGGATTTTTCGACGGATGACTATTCTTTTGATGAACAAGGACTTGTGCATTCGAAATCTTATGGTCCTTTGCCGGGAATGAAAACGTTGCCAGAAGTTCCGATCGACGCAGTGACGCCGGCAGAAGCCGAAGCCTATCGTGAATACGTGGAAAACTATTCGCGGTTTTGGCGTCAGTTTTTTGATCCTATCGCGATCCGTCTTGACGACACAGCAGATGGTAGTTTGCAGTTGTCAACTTTTATTCTGCCGCTGATTGATAGTTCAATCTACAACGGGTTGCGGAGTGTTTTGATGACCTCTGAAATGGGACATCCGTTGACGATTCCGAAATTGGAGCCCAGGCCTGTGTTGCAGTTTTCGGCCAATATGCGAGATGAATCGACTCAAGGAATTGTGCGTGAGTTTGCGGGTATGTTTCAGCGATTCGGTGGTGTTAGTTCTGCCTTACTCGATGATCTTGGTCCTACTGCTCATTTTGCTATCTTCGATGCAGATCCTGTCATCGCCTTGGGAAGTGGCGACATGATGGGGGCTTTCGGTGGCAACCTGCTTCGTGCTGGAGATGAGATGATTATGTTGCCTGTCGCGATGTCATTATTGACGCGGCCTTGCTCGATCTTGGTCGAAACCCAGAACGCCGAGCAAACGGCAAGGCATTTGCGGCAGGCCGCTCTTGTCGGAAGTGCCCTGTCGGAAGCGAACGACGGATTCTTTCGTGTAGCGTTCTACCAAATTGACGATCGCGATTCGTGGGTTTGGACAGTCGATATTGAGGGGGTTATCAAATTGAGATTCGGTATTGAGGTCACCGATCGTTATCTTGTGATTCGCAATATTCCCTGGTCGAGTAAAGATCGGATTGTTCAAGTCACCGATGCTGACTTGAATGGTGCGGCTCTGCAGTTATCACCTGCGGCTTGTCGCCTGCAACTTCCCGGACTGTTTGCGAGTGCCTCGGATCAGGAAAGACGATCCACGCTGAGTGGGATGGGGCGATTGTATCCCATTGTTCTCAGTGGGTTGGCCGACGCCGATTCCGCGGCTGAATACCATCAGCAGGTCTTTGGGTTTCGGCCGATCCATCCGGACAATGGTCGCTGGATCTGGAAGGATTTCAATCTGGGAAGCACGGTCTACGGAGACGTCCAGCGCCAGCGACAGCCGGGATTTGAACCGGGAAAGCCATTTGGATTGATGCAAAATATCGAAGTGATCGACTTGCAAATGCAGTTTGAAGATGCTGGACTGCGCAGTCGAATCACTTGGGAATTTAATCAGAACTGATCGCGACGAACGTGGGATGTTGCCGATCTGAGCGAATTATCCATCGTGGGTGGTATGACTTGCTATGCAAATAGTTGGTGGGCAACCGATCCATGCACATCAGTCAGTCGGAAGTCACGACCTTGGAAACGATAGGTGAGCCGCTCGTGATCGATTCCTAGCAGGTGCAAAATGGTGGCTTGCAAGTCATGGACATGAATTGGGTCTTCCACCACGCTCATGCCGAATTCATCCGTTTGGCCAAAACTGATACCTGGCTTCGTTCCGCCACCTGCCATCCAAGTGGTGTAGGCGTAGGGGTGGTGGTCACGGCCCCACCTTGGGCGGTCCTCCAGTTTGCCCTGGAGGAATGGAGTGCGACCAAATTCGCCTCCCCAGATGACGAGCGTGTCATCCAGCAAGCCTCGCATTTTAAGGTCTTGAACGAGTGCCGCCGAGGCACGGTCTGTGTCACGGCACTGATTGTACAGTTCTGTGGTTAAGCTGTTGTGCTGGTCCCAGCCCGCATGCATCAACTGCACGCAGCGCACGCCCCGTTCAACGAGCCGTCGAGCCATGAGGCAGTTGTAAGCGAAGGTGCCGGGCTGGGTGACATCGGGGCCGTATCGTTCCAGTGTGCTTGCTGATTCTTGTGACAAATCGGTTAGCTCCGGCACGCTGGCCTGCATGCGAAACGCCATTTCGTATTGAGCGATCCGTGTATCAATCTCCGGATCGCCGAATTTGCGCAGTTTTATTTGGTTGAGCAAAGCCAGATCATCTAGCTGTTCACGTCGGATTTCGCGACTGATGCCTGCTGGATCGGTCAAATAGAGAACTGGCTGTCCGCTGCCGCGAAATCTCACGCCCTGATGGCGTGTGGGCAAGAATCCCGCACCCCAATAGAAATCGTAAAAGATCTGCCCGCAGGAAGTTCCTTTACTGACCGATGTCATCACCGCAAATCGCGGTAAGCTTTCCGATTCACTGCCGAGTCCGTAGCTGAGCCAAGCGCCGAGGGTAGGGCGACCGGGGAGCTGCGCGCCACTCATCATCAAGCTGATCGCGGGAGCGTGGTTGACTGCATCAGTGTGCATGCTTTTTACAAAGCACAGATCGTCTGCGATGGATGCGGTGTGTGGTAGGAAATCGCTGACCCAAGCGCCACTTTCTCCGCGTTGACGAAATGGCTCTACTGCGCCCAGCAGTAGTTTGCCTTGGGGTTTGCCGGTCATCGTACTGAAGCGTTTACCGGCCACGAATTCGTCTGGTACCGGTTGTCCATGTCGTTTTGCTAATTCTGGTTTATAGTCAAACAGGTCAACATGAGTCGGAGCCCCATTTTGGAACAAGTAGATGATGTTCTTGGTTCGGGGTGCAAAATGAGGAAGTTCTGGTAGACCACTCGTTTCGTTTTTCGCAGCCGAGACCAAGCCGTCTTGCTGGAAGAGGCCAGCCAAGGCCGCAGCGCCCAATCCGGTGCTGGACTGTCCCAGAAAAGTTCGTCGATTGAGGTCTTGAATCTTTGATTCAGATGACATGAATCATTCCCTGCAGAGCGTTTCGTCGAGATTCATAATCAGGTTGCAAAGGCTTGTCATGGCGGCAAGCCGAGCTACCGCATGCGATTTGGACTTGCGGAATTCGCCCACATCAATGAGCTGTGCCGCCAGGTCACCCTGGGTGGCATAATGTTTTTCGAGTCGCGAGAGACTGTTGGTGAGGATATCGAGTTCGGATGGCTCCGGGGGCCGAATCAGAACTCGTCGGAATACTTGTTCTGCCAAGCGTTGGTTAGATGCATCAGGCGATTCATCGAGGATTCGAGTGGCAAGGACCCGTGCGGCTTCTACATAGGTGACGTCGTTCAAAGTGGTCAGTGCGTGCAGTGGCGAATTTGTCAGCGAACGTGTGACGGTGCACACTTGCCGCGATGCGGTGTCAAAGAACAGCGTGGGTGCGACGATGCGTCGCCAGAATGTGTAGATGCTTCGTCGGTAGAGATTTTCACCAGAGTCGCGTCGGTACCCCCGCTTGCCAAACGTGGCGTCCTCCCAAACCCCTGAAGGTTGATACGAATTAACGGGGGCCCCTCCAACCTGATCCACTAAGAGACCGCTGATTGCCAACGCTTGATCGCGAATCATCCACGAGGGCAGCCGGAATCTGGCTCCGCGCGCGAGCCACCTATTCTCAGGGTCGCGTTCACGCAAATGCGGAGTGGAACGTGAGGATTGTTGATACGTCGAACTGGTAACAATCAGCCGATAAAGGTGCTTTGTGTCCCAACCAGAATCTCTGAATTCTGTAGCCAGCCAGTCGAGCAACTGAGGGTGAATTGGACGTTCTCCCTGTGTTCCGAAATCCTCGGCTGTTTTGACAATACCTATTCCGAAAAAGCCTTGCCAGATACGGTTTGTAATAACTCGAGCTGTCAATGGATTGGTATCAGCCATGATCCAATTTGCCAAGTCAAGCCGAGTTGTTACTGCTGCGTCCCCAGATGTTTGTAGGCTCACAGGAAATGCTGCTTCCACCGACTCGCCTGGTTGATTGTAAAGTCCTTTATCGAGCATGAAGGTTGGGCGTCGATCGGAACGTTCCTTCATGATCATGACTTTGGGAAGCGAATTTTGTACGTTGCGGTGTTCGCTGACCGCTTCGCGGAGCTGCTCAACTGTTTTCGCGTACAGGGTCGTCTCAGTGATCAAATCCCGAATGGTTTTGAGTTCATCCGTGTTGCGATCTGCGACTGGTTTGCCAAGCAGTTTTTGAGTCTCTTGCGAGCGTTCAATTCCAACGGGCTCGTTTTGTTGGGACTCCAGTTGTGAAACGCGTTGTTGAAGATTTGAAATCTCTGTGCTGAGCGAATCGAGTGATCGCACCTCGACTCTTGTTGGCGACGCAAGTACCGGAGGGGTTTGCGCACTGCGCCCTTCACCGTTCACGGGTGTTTGATTGAAAAACGCGAACATCGAATAGTAGTCGCGTTTTGTCAGAGGGTCGAACTTATGATCGTGGCAACGACAGCAATTCAAGGTAAGGCCGAGCCAGACAGTTCCCGCCGTCTCCGTCATGTCCATCACGTAATCCACTCGGTTTTCTTCCGGAATGCGACCACCTTCACCATTAATCATGTGGTTGCGGCAGAAGCCGGTGGCTAGCTGCTGGCGGTGATTGGCGGCTGGCAACATGTCTCCTGCAATTTGGTTGATCGTGAATTGATCAAATGGCTGATTCTGATTGATCGCTTCGATGACCCAATCTCTCCAGGGCCACATTGTTCGATCTTGGTCGCCTTGATATCCATTGGAGTCCGCATAGCGAGCGGCATCGAGCCAAGTCCAAGCCATGCGCTCTCCGAAGGCTGGAGAGGCCAATAGCTTGTCGACAAGACGTTCATATTTTTGAGGCGACCGATCACGTACGAATGATTCGGCTTCGCCGCGTGTCGGAGGCTTACCCGTCAGGTCCAAATACAGCCTACGTATCAATCGATAACCATCCGCTGGCTGCGTTGGAACAAGTCGCTCTGTGTCCAGGCGAGCGAGAATGAATTGGTCGATTGGGTTGCGGGGCCAAGCTTTATTTTTGACCGTTGGTAAGGGAGGTTTTTGGATCGGACGAAATGACCAATGGGTAGAGTAAGACGCACCTTGGTTGATCCAGCGAGCAATGATTTCTTTCTCGTCGGCTGTCAGGCTCAACTTCGAGTCTGGTGGTGGCATGATCAGGTCCGGATCGTCGCTTGTGATCCGTTGGATCAGATCACTGTTCGACGAGTCGAAAGCAATAATCGCAGCGTCACCATCCGCGTCGTCTGCCACGGCCGCTCCACGAAGGTCCAAACGAAGATCGGCTTCTCGCGCAGCTTCATCCGGTCCATGGCAGCGGAAGCATTTGTCGGCAAGCAGCGGTTGAATTGCACGGTCAAAGTCAACCGGCTCGGGACTCGGCGATGCAGCAAACACCGATCCGTCCACCAGGGAGCAGGTTAGACCAATCAACGCGAATAAGAAGAGCAGCTTCATCGGATGCCTCGGGCCAATGTCATCGATCACGAGCGACTGGTCGCTTCGACTTCATTATTGTCGCCAGATTTCGTTGTGGGAAGCGATTACCGTCGGGAACGGGCTAAATGCCAAAATTGGACGGTTGCTCGCGAGGCGAAGAGCCGACCATGCTTGGACGGCAACGAGCTGAATCGTTAGTTGCCGAGTCGAAACAAACGCTGCCACAGTGGCCGGGTGTTCGCAGCGATTGTGGATTGATGTAAGTTTCTGATGACGAAGTGCGACGAGGGATCCGAAAATTCACAGCCAATCGTGTAGTTTTCGTTCGTTGCGACTTGCCAGCGGCTCTGGGCGAGTATCGTTTTGGTTCGAGTGCTTCCGTTTTCCTCGAGATCAATCCGAAGCAGAATGCGTGAATTTGGGATGATTGGATCGCTTGACTGCAGGCAAAATCCACCGGAAGACACGTTCGTGAGCCTAATCGGAATCAGGTCGTTGCCCATCTTGTAAGTTGCGGAAATGTCGATTTTTGTGGAGAGACGCTGTGTCATCCGACGCTCAATGGCTCCGGCCGTGGCAAACGCTTGAAGCGTGCTGAGAGGCATTTCCGGATTGAATTTGCAGCCGAGCCACCAATCGGATCCGACCGCCACGCCGGTCCAACATATGGCGGCTGAAATTTCAAGTGTGTCGCGAAGTTGCGGTGCTTCGATACTCAGACACATCTCCGTATTGGTATTGATCTTCTTGTTGACGCGAAGTTTCGCGCCGCCACAGGAGAGATCGACTAAGCTTGCAGATACGGCGCAGCTCTGAGCATTTTTAGATTCAATCATGACTCGGAGATGCTCGTCGCGATCGGGAACGCAGTAGCGAGGTTCACGATTTCCGAGGCTTAGAGTCATGTTTTGGCGTGATGTTCTTGCGGCCATTGATCTAACAAGAGGTGATCGAACAACAGTGTCGAGCGGGGCCCGCCCGAGCAAAAATACCTCAAACCGCGTAGCTTCCGTCTTACGGAATGCGTCTCGATGCGATTTTCTCAGAGCCGGGTGTTAGTTTGTGACGATTTGTGATTCTGTGTCGACTATTGGATACGTTATTTTCCAGATCAGGGTGCGGCGTTGACTGACTGGGCGAAAGGTTGGTTATTACCGTTTAAGCGGGGAACGGCGATCGGTTGGTGTGGGCCGGAACAGTGAATTCCCCCGCTGTCTATTCGGAGCCGGTGCGCAGCGTCAGGAAGTCAGACGAGGGAACGCTGCTGCCGCAGGAACCGACGAGGATCCCTGTTTATGAATCGAGCCGGTTGCGGCGCTTGACTGGATTCTGTGACTTGACGCTGTCTTGCTGGATTCGCCGTCCAGGTTTTTCGAAGTCAAAGCACGCGATTCTGGAGCATGTTTGCTCGGAACGCTCTCCGCTTTCTCTTCCCTTGGTATTCAAATCGCTCTCCCCTTGGTATTCAAATCGAGATTGTCGACAATAGGTCTTCGTTCGCCACGCATGCACCTGGTCAACGATTCTGCCGAAACCTTGAGTGATCGCTTTCCAATGGAAAAAAATACTGTATCTGCGACCCGTTATTTGATTGTGGTCGCATCGTTTATCATTGTAGTTGCTGGTTTACGAGCTGCAAAATCACTTGTTGTACCTTTTTTACTTGCGACTTTTTTCGCCATCATCCTTTCACCTTGGATGCACTTGTTGAGAAAGAAAGGCTTGCCGGGTTCTTTGGCTCTGACGGTGATTATTGCCGTTTGTATCGGCATAAGTGGCTCTGTCTCTTTTTTGATCGGTAGTTCAATCAACCAGTTTCGTGGCAATTTGAGTAACCTACCCCGTCAAATCGATCGCAACCTTGAACCACTTCGCGAACAGTGGTTGCCTGATTGGTCGTTGTTTGAAGAAGGAACTGAAACTGTCGCTACGCCCGATTCTCTGGTCGATGCTAACTCCACACAAAATCCGACTATGGAGAGAGGCAATGGCAGTCGTCCCTCAAGCAAGGTCGCACTGCCGGAACGTTCGTCCCTGACCTCCGATCTGCAACGACTCACAACTGACTATTTTCGTGATTTGCTGAGCGGTCTGGCGAATATGCTCAGCAACGCTTTCATCATTATCATCACCGTGGCGTTCATGTTGTTGGAAGCTTACCGTTTTCCCGGCAAGTTAGCTGCGGCCCTCGGCCACGAGAATCCTGCTTTGGACAATGTGGAGCAAATTGTCTCCGACGTGCGGCGCTACATGGTGATTAAGTCCACGACAAGCGCTTTGACGGGAATTTTGGTTTTTGGCTTGCTGACAGGTCTGGAGATTCCCTATCCGTTCCTATGGGGCGTTTTGGCGTTTCTATTTAACTTTGTGCCCAACATTGGATCGATCATCGCTTCGATTCCAGCCGTTTTGTTGGCGCTTATTTCTGATGACCCGATCATGAAGGCGATGCTTACTGCTGTCGGTTATGTCTCGATTAATTGTTTCATCTCTTACGCAATTGAGCCACGTTACATGGGGCAAGGGCTCGGATTGTCGACGTTGGTCGTTTTCCTGTCGCTCGTGTTTTGGGGGTGGGTCTTGGGGCCAGTCGGAATGCTCTTGTCGGCTCCTTTGACGATGATCGTGAAGATTATCCTGGAAAACTCAGAGGACTTTCAATGGATTGCTGTTTTGATGGGATCGAAGGCCCCGGAAACGAGTGGCGATTGATCATCGAAACGGACAATGTCCAAGTGGTATTGATTTCGAATAAGCGGTAACATTTCTTCCGCTTTACGTTTTCTCGGAAGGTCCTGTATGATGCGAGAAACTCACTCGAATTATCGGAGCTCATTTAGATGACTCGATCCAATCTCGTTCTGATTGTCCTGCTTTGTTCTGTTTCAACGGCCGTTGCAGATGACTGGCTCCAGTTTCGTGGGGCAGACGGCCAAGGTGCCTCGGCGGAGAAGGGGTTGCCACAAGTTTGGAACAGCCAAGAAAATCTCGTTTGGAAATCGCCGCTACCCGGATTTGGTTCCTCCAGTCCGATCGTCTTGGGCGATCGGATTTACTTGACTTGTTACAGCGGATACGGGATTGATCGGGAAGCTGAGGAGCAAATGAGCGATTTGAGGCTGCATCTGCTCTGTGTTTCGATCCGTGATGGTAGTTTGCTTTGGCAACAGGCCGTTCAGCCGGAATTGCCTGAGTCCGAGCGTGTGCGGGATCACGGTTATGCGGCAGCCACACCGGTCACGGATGGTGAGCGGATTTTTGTTTTCTTTGGCAAGACGGGTGTGTTGGCATTTGATTTAGATGGCCAGCAACTTTGGCAAACGAGTGTTGGGACGAAAACTCACGGTTGGGGCTGTGGAACTTCCCCTGTTCTGTATAAGAATCTGGTGATTGTCAACGCGAGTGTTGAGAGCGGTTCGCTTGTTGCGTTGAACAAGGAAACAGGCGAAGAAGTTTGGCGAGCAGGCGGCATGAAACGCTCCTGGAATACGCCACACTTGGTGGAGCTCGAAAATGGTCAGCAGGAGTTGGTCGTGAATGTGATTAGCCGGATTCTGGCGTTTGATCCCGCCACCGGCGAATCTCTTTGGCAGTGCGACGGAATTCCAGACTATGTTTGCCCAAGTGTGATTTCGCAGGACGGAATTGTCTACGCGATCGGGGGTCGTCGGTCTCGGGCGATTGCAGTGAGAGCGGGAGGCCGCGGCGATGTGACTGAATCTCATAAGCTTTGGGAGGCTCAGGCAGGTGCTAATGTTTCCTCACCTGTGATTTATGGGGACCATCTCTATTGGGTGAGTGACCGCAATCGTACTGCTTATTGTTTGGATCGGAGTTCGGGTGAGGTGATTTATCAGAAGCGTTTTGGTGGACAACCGTACGCATCCACAGTTGTTGGGGACGACAAACTGTATGTCGTGACTCGATACAGCGGCACCTTTGTGTTAGCGGCAAAACCTGAATTCGAGATTTTGGCACACAATCAGTTTGACGATGAGAGCACCTTCAATGCGAGTCCTGCCATTGCTGCAGGTAAACTATTGATTCGCAGCGATGAGCATCTCTACTGCATTGAGTAGCGATCCTGATTGGTTCGCTCGGCGGCGGCTATAGAAGATAAGGCCAATTTGCCGCGACAATTTGGCTTCGGAGACGAAAAGTAGCTCATCCTGATTGGTCGATCAGGATGAGCCTGTTTTCTCAAGTTCTAGAATTCTGCGTTGTATTTTTTCACCATTTTGCGACGGACGTCTGTGGTTGCAGATTCGACGCCCCGCATGATGTCGCGAGCATTGGCTGTTCCCGAAACACGTTCTTCGGTTCTCGCGGCCGTACGAGCTTGTTGGGTGCCGTAGCGATCATACGTGGATGAGGCGACACCGCCATAGGCCCCGTAAGCACCCCAGCGGCCGCCTCGATAGGCGTATCGGTCGGTGTACTCCGTGGAATTTAATTCGCGAACTCGACTGCGTCCAGCAATGCTTTTCAGCGAATCCGATGCCTGACGCAGCGTGTCACTGACGTAGGCGCTGTAATCGAGCAGCTCGGGGTCGACGTTGAGCATGGGCAGTTTGTCAATCTTGCGCGAATAGCGATCAAGCCAGGCACCGACCTGTCCCATGGTTTTGGCTTGGCCGGATTTGGTGTCTTGTTGAAGGTCGTCGAGTAAGGTAGTGATCGACTTGAAATACTGTTGGGAGGAAGAAATCTTCAAAGCCTCCGTGTCCTGGCCCGAACTGATTGGGCCTTGCGGCGTGCCGAGAGCGGCGGGAGAGTCGATAAAGCTGAGCAGGCGACGCATGCCGCTGCGATCTAGGTAGCCTTCGATGGATGCCGTCTTCCCTTTCACTACCGGTTTCCAGTCACTGAACTCGTTGATGGAAGCCGAGTGCGTGGCGAGTACGTCCAAGACCAATGGTTTGAAGATGCCGTTTAGTACGCTTGCATCTTCGCCGAAGTCTACCTTGAGTTTTCCAAAAACTCGATCCTTGATAGTAATGCCAAGTGTCACGCCTTGAGCACTAGCAAGCGTTTTTGCCAGCTTGTCGAGGTCAATGGTCGCTTGCTTAAAGAAGTCCGATTGCTTGACACGAGTTTTCACGACCTCTGGCGAAATCACGTCTTGAAGATCAAGTGCCATGATGATGGGAGTCCCACCTTTGTTCGCGTAGTTGACGGCTTTGTTCAGATAGGGCGAGAGCCGACCTCCCTGATTGCTGTCGATTTGACGCAACCAGCGTCCCACCGTTTGACGATTGCCTGGCGACATCGATCCCACCATGCTTTCGCCAAAGCCGACAATGTACGCGTCATGTGGCAACATGACGGCCGAACGTCCGTTGAAGTTGTCAATCGTTCCGCCCCAACGCGTCGCAATCTCTGGCATGCTGGCTTTGCGATTGACATTCAGCAGCGTCACTTCCCACATCGGTTGCATGAATTGCAGGTCCATCTGAGCGGCGAGCAGCAATTGATCGGCTGACGGTGGCATCGCGATCATGCCGGCCTCAAAAGCCTTTTGGCGATCCTGCTTCCAGTTTTCCTTGCTAGCCAGAGGGCTGGCTAAAGCTTTTTGGAGATTGACGGCTACGACTGCATTTGCTCCCGGTGGCACGCGTCGGATCAAATCCGAGAATTGTGCATTAGCGGTGGTTGCGCAGAGACCCACTAACAGCGCGACAGAGCTGAGTCTCAGGCAGAGACGATGCGAGCGTATCATTGAAAAAAGTCCTCTTTGACATGTCTTTGAAACAGATGGCTGATTTCACCATCAATCTTGGCCGTACATCCTACCTCAGTGGGACTTACCGTGCATCCCTTGACCGGTAAGGATTCCGCTGGGATTTGAGCTCTCGAGAGACGACCGATGTCAACTCTGGCTGACATCGGCCGGATCAGAGTCGCTAAAGAGGCCCCTAGCGAGGGCCGTTTTTGTAGTACTTGTTGAAGTATGGATTGACTTTGCCCATGGTGACGCCGGTTTGCGCAGGCACAGGCAAAGCCGTGTGGATCGGGCCGGCCACGACCCCAGTGGGAACCTGAGCCGTTGCGTTGTACACCGGTTTGGGGCGAGGTGCGTTGGCAACCGCTCGACGCTCCAGTTCAGGGCGAGTGTATTGGTAGTAGTTATTCCCGTACGGATTAAATCGTCCCAGCATTGAGTAGGGACTGACGTTGGGATTGCGGAGGTAGTACTTGTCGATGGTGTAATCACGAATATTGACCGGTGGACGGTTGAAGTTCTGCACGTGTTTCATGTAGTAGTCTGTGTAGTTCTTCGGTCCGTAAGGCTGGTACTGCGGCTGCGCAGTTGACACCCAGGTCGCGGTGAGTACTACCGCGATGAGTCCAAGTCGGCCAAGTCGAAGATTTTGAGCGAAGCGTCGGTTCATCAGATTTCTGGCGATGTCTTAAGGGATCGGTACATCAACGGGGATGTCGTCATCGGTGGTTCCGCTCACGTCAACTTTGCCAGGAACCCCTTCAAACCGATGCATGATTTCACGCCAGTCCGTGAAAACGATCTGCTGCTCTGCAAAGACGGCTTTTACTTTTTCATCGACAAGTAACTGCCCATCCCAGACTCGCTGTTGCCAGTCGTGGCTCAACTCCTTGATGCCTTCCGTTTCCAGAGCCGGTCTCAGCATAATGAGCGTCAAGCCTGGCTGCATTCTTCGTAAGAGGTCGCAGAACAGATCACGCTTCTCATCGTAAGTCTTGCCGTCGGGGGCGATCTCCAACTCGTCCAGTTTTGGCAAGGGATAGGTGTGCACCAGTTCAATTAAGTCGTCACTCAGTGGGTAGCCTTGTTGTCGAAATCGTTCTAGGTCTTCTGGTTCCAATTCAACAACAGGGCATGGAATCCAGTACTTGCGTGAGGCTTCCAGGAAGACTTTCGCTGTGTCTGTTCGACTGTACACCGCACCGTGATAACCGCTGATATGGGAAATATTCAATCCCGCCATGCGTGCTCGCTGGATTTGAGCGTGTATCTCTTTACGGACGTCATCCGGTTTTGCATTTGCTGCGAATTGAAATGGGCTCCGCCAAGGAAATCCATCTTGGTTGACCAAGCTCGGAACCTCGTTCCGCGACGAAGCAAAACGCCAATGCAACGGTCGGTAGGGGTTGGTCAAGGCGATGCTGATTCCCACGTTGCTTAGTTGGTGTTTGCGGCAGTAGGCAGCAAACCCATCGAACCAAGGGCCCGTCGGTATTGCAGTGATTGACTGAACGGCCTGTTGCTCGAGCAGCTTCTGGCCCGCCGAATTCATCTCCCAGCAGAGTCCCATTTCTCGTGCGTCGAGAATGACCACCTTTTGGCCCGCTGGGTAGCCGAGACGCTCTGCCCAAGTTTGGGCAAAGCCTTCTGTCGTAAATAGGATCGTCACTATTGTCAAACCTAGCAACATCCTACTCAGATTCGTCCACATTGTACGAGTCATAATCGTTATCCCGTTCTCTCTTCGCTTCAAATGGAACGAACTCTACGTTCCACGCTTTACGAAAAACCTTACATTCGCAATACGATGATGAAGTATAGGATCGACTCCGGGTAGCGGCCACAGAAACCTGAAAAACTGTCTGTTCTCCCATTCTGTCTTTAGTTTTCGCAGTGATCCATGATCTTGCGCGAACGCCGGGTGACAAAAGTGGGTGCCCCCGCAGCGAGGCGATTTGGTGAAAATCCATGTTAATTGAGTCGCGGTCCTGCGAAGTCGCCAGCTGTTTTGCTTGGCAGCAACGAAACGAGTATCCACAACGTCAGCGAATTTACGGCGTCGATGCGATCCGGAAGTCGTGCTTGGCCGGCGCGGCAGCAAGCCGCTTTTCTGTTTGTCCCATCGCTTGGAAGGGGATTTCGATGAGCGTATCTGGCGACGTTCGGTGAATGGTGGATGGCGAGTGTTTTGCTGCCATCAGCAAGCCGCTGGAGACGTATTGCGGAGAGTCATTCTTGCTCGGATTCTGATTGGGGCGAATCAGGCTCATGAGGACGAGGCTGTGGTCGGTGATTTGCTCCGTACATCATGCTGCTGCCGCGCGTTAGTGATGACTTGCCAAATCGGTCTCGGATTTGGTCGGTGGCGGCGTCAATTCGTTGTTGGGTGTCATGCGTTGATTCGTGGAAAAGATTTTTTTGACGGAGTACGTTGTTGTCGAGCCCACTGACGCTGAGTCCGAGCAGGCGAATAGGCTGTGCGAACCGTTGCTGCTCCAATATCCCCAATGCCGTAGATTGGATTTCATCCGTGACATTCGTTGGGGTTGGCAATTGTTGTGCGCGTGTCATCGTCTGGAAATCCGCTAAGCGAATTTTTAGTTGCACCGTGCGACCGAGAAAGTTGTGTTGGCGGAGACGCCAGGCGACCTGATTGGCCAATTCGACAATCCATGCTCGCAGCACGGCTTGGTCCGATATATCTTGAGCGAAAGTGGTTTCGTGGGAAATCGATTTTGCCTGTCGATCAGGTATCACTGGTCGAGGGTCGATGCCATGCGAGAGCTTTGCCAGGTGTGCGCCGTGTTCTCCGAATTGATCGATTAACGATTGCAACGGTAAGCGGCGAAGATCGGCGATTGTGCGAACTCCAATGCGGCTGAAAGCTTGACCTGTAATCCGTCCAACGCCCCAAAGTCGTGACACGGGCAGGGGGGCTAGAAATCCATCCACCTGCTCGGCAGTCACCACCACAAATCCATTCGGCTTTTCCAGATCGCTGGCGATCTTGGCGAGAAACTTATTGGGCGCGATACCTACCGAAGCGATTAAATCCACCTCTGCAGCAATTTCCGCCTTGATCTGTTGACCAATTTGCTCTGACGTTCCAAATAAGGCTTCGCTGCCCGTGACGTCCAAAAATGCCTCATCTAAAGAAAGCGGCTCAATCAGCGGTGTATAACGGTGGAAAATCTCACGGATTTGTGCCGAGATCTCGGCATAATGACTCATCCGCGGAGAAAGGAAGATCGCGTGGGGGCATTGACGTTTCGCCTGCGCAGCCGGCATCGCGCTGTGGATGCCGAACTTGCGAGCCTCGTAGCTGGCCGCACAAACAACCCCACGTCCGGCGGAGGAACCGCCCACGATTACGGGCCTGTTTCTCAGTTGAGGGGCGTCGCGTTGTTCTACGGATGCGTAAAAAGCATCCATGTCGATATGTAAAATCATCGAGATTTGTACGTTGTTTGTAAGGTATCCTTGATCCAAGTGAATGCCGTCGTGGGGCAGAATTGTTGCCGTCCCGGGGCGTTGACCGACCGCGGAAAAAGCGGATAGACTACGCCATTGACACAGATTGAATCCCTTGAGACTGGAGGACATTCGATGAATAAGACTATTTTAACCGTTGCCGTTCTGGTTGTCGCGGCTGCTAACGCTCAACAGGCTCTGGCACATTGTGAAGTTCCCTGCGGTATTTATGCGGACCAACGTCGCTTCGAGCAAATGTTAGAGGATCAAATGACGATCCAAAAGGGAATGATTAGCATCGCAGAACTTTCGAGTGAATCCGATGCACTCTCGAAGAATCAGCTTACGCGGTGGGTAATCACCAAAGAAGAGCACGCAACGAATACCCAGCATGTCATCGCTCAGTATTTCATGACCCAACGAATTAAGCCGGGTAGCGAGGGTTACGCAAAGAAACTTGCTGCAGCCCATGCTGTTATGGTTGCGGCGATGAAGTGCAAACAAACGGTCGACGTCAGCAATGCCAAAGTGCTGCGCAAAGCGATTCTTGATTTTTACCGCGCTTATGAAGGTAAAGAGCCCAATCTCGAGGGCTAGGCCCTGCCCGTGAATGATACTTTTACGTCAGTCTCGAAAAACGAGATCGACGTTTTTTTGTGCACGCTTGCCGACCTGTCGTGAAGGTGGGATATCGATCGAGTGAGCTTGCGGTGCTGTTCTGCCTTACCAACTGTCTTTGATTCTATTTTCGAGCTTTTGGCTAGATTGCCAGTTGGTAGCTCGTCTTTTCGGATTTGCGAACAAATTCACGAGCCGAACGGAACCGCTCTTGTCTGACGTGCGTAGGACGGAACAGCCTGCCTGCGGGAAAAGCGAAGTGGTGGCGATCTTCGGGATTTGCCTGGATCTCCACCATCGCAAACCGTTCAAGAAGGGTTTGTCTTTAACGATTTTGGCCAAAGTCGTATACTCACCAACAATTCAATTGCCAACGTTTCCCGAGACTGAGTCAGATTGGCCAGTGTCGCCCCAAAACTCGGAGCTTCTGATGAACAGTAATTACCGTCCCTGGTTTTGGATGAAATTTGGAGTTGCGACTCTGAGTCTTGGGTTTTTGTTCCTCGTGATCGGCTGTACATCAAAGTCGTCAGATTACTCGAATTCGAACGAATTGACCGAGACTCCGGCCGTAACCATTGAGTTTCCCGACGGTGACCCGTCCGTTCCGGCAGACTTGGGGGGGCCAGGATTCACGGGTGAAGGATGGACAACAGCTAAGCCAGGAGTCGTGGGGGATCCCAATGCGGTGAAAGGGGGAGTGATTAGTACATCGATTCCCAACTGGCCTGACAATCTGCGACGTTTTGGGACCGGGTCGAACACTTGGTTGAATTATCTGGTACGAGATCTTTGTTACGAGTCACTCTGCAATGTGGATCCGATGTCTTTAGAGATCGTACCCGGTCTGGCATCACACTGGCAGATTTCGGAAGACAATCTAACGTTTCGCTTTCGCATTGATCCGCGAGCTCATTGGTCAGATGGTTCTCCTGTCGTGGCCGAAGACTGGGCTGAGACTTATCGGCTGATTGATGATGACACGCTCATTGACCCAATGACCAAGCAAACGATTTGTGGAAAGATGGAAGCGCCGAAGATTTTGTCCAAGTACATGTTGGAGGTCAAATGTAAGGAGAAGAGTTGGCGAAATTTTCTCTCTTTTGCCGGCATGACACCGTTGCCCGCTCATGAGATCAACGGCATGACCGGGACGGAGTTTTTAGAGAAGTATAACTTCGCATTTACAGCCACCAGCGGTCCTTATCTTGTGCGGCCGGCAGACATCAAAAAGAATGAATCACTGACGATTACTCGTCGTGATGATTACTGGGCCAAGGATAAAGAGGCTAACAAAGGGCTTTATAATTTTGACAAAATTCGGCTCGTTGTGATTCGAGATCGCCGCTTGGGTTTCGATAAGGCATGCAAGGGGGAAATCGATTTCCACCCTGTGTTCACTGCCAAGTGGTGGGTTGAGGATGTGACGCCTCTACCCGCCTATGAAAACGGTCAACTGATTCGCAGTGAAATCTTCACGCGATATCCAAAGGGGTTTCAAGGAATGGCGTTCAATATGCGGGAACCGCCATTGAACGATGCGCGGGTACGGAAAGCGATTGCGCACCTTTACGACCGGAAGACTTTGCTCAAGAAATTTGCCTATGACCAATATGACGCACTCAAGTCCTATTATCCCGGAAGTGATGCGGCGAATCCAAATAACAAAATGATTGAGTACGATCCGGCAACTGCAGTCAAGTTGTTGTCGGAGGCTGGTTGGACCGAACGCGATGGTGACGGCATCCTGACCAAAGATGGTAAGCGATTGAGCTTCACCATTATGTATCGAAGCGAAGCATTCGAGAAGTATTTAACGAGCGTTCAAGAGTCGTGCCGCAAGGTCGGAGTCGAAGTAATTCTCACGCGAGTGACTCCAGAAACGCTATGGAAAAATATGATGGAGAGAACTTTCCAAGTTGCCAGTATGGCATGGGGAGCCACGCTCTACCCGAATCCTATTTCCAATTGGTCGACTGAAATGGCCGATCAAAAAGGAAGTAACAACATTACGGGATTCAATAATAAAAAAGCAGATGGAATCATTGCAAAGTACGATGCGGAGTTCGAAATCAGCAAACGTACTTTGCTGCTGAGAGAATTGGATGCTTTGATCCATGATCAAGTGCCCTATGCCCTGGATTGGTATAATCCATGTGAACGAATTTTGTACTGGAATAAGTTTGGTATGCCGGCCTACGGTCTGCCACGTTACGGTGAATATGAATCGGCGTTCGTCTACTGGTGGTATGATCCCCAGAAGGCGGATCGGTTAAAGGCCACACTGAAAAATGGTGAGTCCATGGCACCGATTCCCGAGTTACAGATACGTCCTTGGGAAAATGATTCCACGTCTAACCAAGCCACGAACTGAGCCGTACGTTAACTATGACAACGTATTTTATCCGTCGTCTCTTGTTGACGATTCCAACTTTCATCGGCGTTACGCTGATCGTGTTCATGATCACCCGCATCGTTCCTGGCGGTCCCCTGGAGCGGCGGATCATGGAGTTCCGCATGGCCTCGGTTTCTCAGGGGGGGGGTGGCACCACCATCGTTGATTCGACGTCGATGATTCCGGAAACGGCTCTCGATGAATTGAAGAAGACGTTCAATCTGGATAAGCCGGCGTATATCGCTTACGCCATCTGGTTGAAGAACGTTTTTCAACTCGACCTGGGACAGTCGTTTTTCTACAAGGAACCGGTCTGGAAAATGATCACCTCCCGGTTCCCGATTAGTATGACATTTGGACTAACTGGTTTTGTGCTGGCCTATCTGGTTTGTATTCCGCTGGGGATTTACAAAGCACTGAAGCATGGATCTCCATTCGACTTTGTTAGCTCTGCAATTGTCTTTATCGGCTACTCCATTCCCGGTTGGGCGATGGGTGTGTTGTTGCTATTATTTTTTGCGAGTGGACGGTTTCTTGATGTGATGCCGTTAGGTGGCGTTCATGGCATGGGCTACGACGAGTTGCCTCGTATGGTTCAAGCCATGGAAGATCGCGACGAAGTATCTGACGAATTCGGATCTTTTCAATGGGAACGTCTTTCGCCTCTTTCGAAAGCGATTGATACTGGCTATCACATGGTGTTGCCAGTCTTTTGTTATATGTTGGGTGGATTTGCCACCTTAACCGTCTTGATGAAGAATGCTCTGATGGAGAATCTGGGGCAGGACTATGTGCGAACTGGATTTGCCAAAGGTTTGACCGAGCGGCGAGTTGTTTTTGTGCACACGCTGCGTAATTCTTTGATCCCTTTGGCGACCGGACTGGGACATGCGTTGTCGCTGATCATGGCCGGTTCCTATCTGATTGAGTTTGTTTTCAATATCGATGGGTTGGGCTACTTGGGATTCAATGCAATCGTGCAGCGTGACTATGCGGTGGTGATGGGGATACTGGTCATCAATACGCTGTTGACTTTGTTTGGGAATATCTTCTCAGATGTTCTTTACGCCGTGATTGATCCACGGATTCGCTTCGATTGAGTAGATGGGACCTTAGGGTGGCAAAAGAGAAATCGGCTTCTCTACTACGATTGCGGATTCGGAAATTCCGCCGTTTAAAACGAGGCTATTACAGCTTTCTGTTCCTGTTTGGGCTGTATGTGATTTCGTTTTTTCTGCCATTCATCATGGGCTATCGACCGATCGTTGTGAAATATGACGGGCATTATTACTTTCCAGCAGCCGCGTCTTACGTTCGTGATACGTTTGGAATCGGACGTAGTAGGGTTTATCTCGCTTCCGAATTAGGACAGCAAGAGGTCAATGGCCAACCTGTTTTTGGTGAGGCCGAATTTCGAGCTTTGCAGAAACAATACAAAAAACAGGATGAGGGAAATTGGTTGATTATGCCACCCATTCCCTATGGTCCCACGGAGCAATTTTTGGAAGCGGATGGGGTGCCTCCCTACCCGCCATCGCGTGCCCACTGGATGGGGACGGATGGTTCCGGCCGCGACGTCTTGGTTCGATTGGCTTACGGCTATCGTGTTTCGATCTCCTTTGCTTTGTTGGTGACGATCTTTGGGTACACGCTGGGCACGCTTGTCGGAGCCTTTCTCGGCTTCTATGGGGGGTGGCTCGATATCCTCGGGTTACGGTTTGTCGAGATTTGGGGTTCCGTGCCATTTCTCTATACTGTGATCATTCTGGCTTCGATTTTTCAGCCCAGCTTTACGCTGCTTGTCTCGATTTTGGCAGCCTTTGGTTGGCTGGGGATTGCCTATTACATTCGAGGTGAATTCTATCGGGAGAAAAATAAGGACTATGTGGCGGCTGCTATTGCCGTGGGTGAGAGCAACTGGACGATCATCCGAAAGCACATTTTGCCCAACGCATTGACTCCGATTATCGCTTTTGCTCCCTTTGCAATTGTGGGCATGATCAGTGCCTTGGTGTCGCTTGATTTTTTGGGATTTGGCTTGCCGGTCCCCACCCCAAGTTGGGGTGAATTGTTGCGTCAAGCCAAGGATGGCGGCATGCAGGCGTGGCACATTGTTGTGTTCCCACTGGGCGCCTTGTTCCTCACCTTGCAACTGATTGTCTTCATCGGTGAGGCTGTTCGTGAAGCATTTGATCCGAAGGTTTTTAGCAGGCTGCGATGAATTCCAATCTCACACCGTCTGATCCTCAGTCTGCTCTGGAACCGCTGCTCAGTGTGCGCGATTTGAAGACCTATTTTCGTGTGGAAGGTGGGATTGCCAAGGCCGTCGACGGTGTTTCCTTTGATCTGTTTCCCGATGAAGTTTTGGGGATTGTTGGTGAATCTGGCTCGGGGAAGAGCGTTACCTCACTGTCCGTCATGCGACTGATTCCTGATCCGCCCGGTTTTATTGCCGGAGGTGAAATCTGGTTTAACGGAGAAAATCTGGTTGAAGTGAGTCACGATCATATGCGCCAAGTGCGCGGTAATGAGATCGGCATGATTTTTCAGGAGCCCATGACGGCGCTGAATCCCGTTTTTACCATTGGCATGCAAGTGATGGAGGCCGTCAGGACGCATCAACGCCTCAAGGCAAAGGAAGCTCGTGAGCGTGCAGTTGAAATCCTGCAGCATGTTGGGATTCCTGATGCGGCGAAACGGCTTAAAGATTATCCACATCAGTTTTCCGGGGGGATGCGGCAGCGAGTCATGATTGCCATGGCTCTCGTCTGCAATCCGCAATTACTGATTGCGGACGAGCCGACGACAGCATTGGATGTGACGACACAGGCTCAGATCCTTGATCTGATGTTGCAGCTAAAAGCGGAGCAGGACCGCGGATCGATCATGTTGATTACACACGATTTAGGTGTCGTCGCCGAAACCTGTGATCGTGTGGTCGTGATGTATGGTGGGAAACTTCAAGAGGTTGGTACGGTTGAGCAGATTTTTTCTGAACCTCGACATCCTTATACGCAGGGGCTGATCGCTTCACTCCCGTCGCAGCAGCACGCGCCGAAAAGTCGCTTGCATGCGATTCCTGGAAATGTGCCCTCGATCATGGAGCTTCCTGCGGGGTGTAAGTTCTGTAATCGTTGCGAGCAAGTCCTGCCGCAATGTGAAGAAACGGAACCGCCTCTTTACGATGTGGGTGATGGCCATCTCGTTCGGTGTCATCTGTTGGAGGATGACGCACAATGACGACTCCCCTGTTAGAAGTCAAAAATCTCTGTGTGCGTTATCCCATTTGGGGCGGTATTTTTCGTCACAAGGTCAACGAGGTGTCAGCCGTCGATGATGTATCCTTCACGATTGATGCGGGAGAAACCTTGGGGCTTGTCGGAGAAAGCGGTTGTGGGAAAACAACCATTGCCAAGGCAATTGTGAACATTCATCGAGCAATGACTCCCGGAGTCGAACAGACGGGGCAAGTAATCTTCCATTCGGACGATGGGCCGATCAACATTCTGGAATTGAGTCGGTCCGAGATGCGACCCCTGCGATCTCAACTCCAAATTATTTTTCAAGATCCCTTCTCGTCGCTCAATCCTCGCATGACGGTTGGCAATATCATTGAAACTCCCCTGCGGTTGCATAGCAAGCAAACAGCGAAAGAACGTCGGGACCGCGTCAGCTACCTTTTGGATCGAGTTGGATTGCAGCCCGAACACGCGACTCGTTATCCACACGAGTTTTCGGGTGGGCAGCGGCAACGAGTTGGAATAGCTCGTGCACTGGCCGTTCAACCGAAGCTGATCGTTGCCGATGAGGCGGTTTCGGCGTTGGATGTTTCCGTACAGGCGCAGGTCTTAAATCTACTGGGCGATCTGCAGGAAGAGTTTGGACTTACCTACCTATTTGTGGCCCATGATTTGTCGGTAGTGCATCACATTAGTGATCGAATCGCGGTGATGTACCTTGGGAAACTTGTCGAATTCGGCGGTTCCGATCAGGTTTACCGGACACCCTTGCATCCTTACTCAAGAGCTCTGATTTCTGCGGTGCCTCAACCCGTCCCCCGACGTGATCGCACCGATCGCATTCAATTGATCGGTGAAGTGCCGACTCCATTGAACAAACCGAGTGGCTGCCCATTTCGTACACGGTGCTCGATTGCTAAAGATGAATGTGCCGATGCGATGCCCGATCTGGTCGAAAAAGAATCGAACCATCGTGTCGCTTGTCCCTACTCGGAGTAGCCCGAGAAGTGGCAGAGCAGCCCGACCAAACGGTGTCTTCTCTGATCCTCTGACGCCGCCCGTATCCGCCACGTAGCGAAAGAGTCGATGCACGGCTCCTTGCCATGGGATGGCTGGCCTTTTCTCGCGTTGGTGATCATCGATATTTCGATTTCAAACTGGATGCTTTCCGCTGATTCGAATTCCAGCCGACCCGCTTCTCGCTTGGGTTGCCAACCGGTGCCCGGTCCAAAAAGGGCTGCAATAATCGCCCTCTGCTGCCACGAATTGTAACGACGTTTGAGTTTTCCCGGAAAATAAGTTGGATCATGATACACTTGGCTGACCTTAGTTGTGTGGCGATGATCGAATAACGATGATCGAATAACGATGATCGAATAACGATGATCGAATAACGATGATCGAATAACGATGATCGAATAACGATGATCGAATAACGATGATCGAATAACGATGATCGAATAA